>JBAVMD010000944.1:0-1772 GCA_049689695.1 Chitinophagaceae bacterium
GTGCATAAAGAGACGATGGAAGCCGTTGTTTCTTTATTCCAGTTCAGAAATCAGGTGATACATGGAAAACAAATCATCCATACCATTGAAAACGCGGGGGAAGAAGCGGAACTGGTCTCAATAGGGGGGCACTATAAATCACTCAATGAGTTCTTTCTAAAGAAAGGCCTGATTACCCGGTCCGAATTGGCAGATATTGGTTTCATCAATGAAAAAATTATAGACTATTATTTGCGCCATGCCCTGCTATTTGTAAGCTTTTTGTACAAAGAAGTTATGATACCCAAGGGCCTGACAATGATACACACAATCAAGGCGCACGTTCTGGATAAAATTTTCCTGCCTGACGAAACAAAACCAAACAGTAAGCACCGTTAGATTTGCTTGAGTATTTCAACAGCCGTACCTTTTAAGCATCACCCCATTCATTTTTTTAAAAGCTTTTCAAGCTTTTCTTTTGTTTCAGGGAGTAGTTTAAGCGTTAAGGTTTTTTTGAAACTTGCTATAGCTTTTGCTTTATCACCTTGCGCTACATAAAAGTCTCCTAACCCATCATAACAATTGGCCGATTCAGGATAGTTTGCAATATTCAGTTTAAATAATGCCTCTGCTTTAATAAATTGTTTTTGGCGCATCATATAATAGGCAAGTCCATTAACCTGGTTTTCATTTGGTCTAACGAGATATCCAATCTGCCTAGAAACATTATTATAGTGCGTTATTAATAACGAGTCCAGCTTAAAATGATGATCTTCTAATTCACTACTATAAATTTTCAGTTTGTAATAATCAAAAACGAAACGCAAGGCATCATACTCACCAATCAACCGTACGGAACTGTGATCGTCATTTTCATAGTATTTATGCTGGAAGCGTAATCCATTTACTTTATTTTTAAAAATATCTTTGATGAATTCCAGGTTACTGCGAATAAGTTCAGTACCCTCCGAAGTATCTTTTTGAACTGAAAGCGTGTCCATTCCCTTTTCCATCCGGTTTGCCAATGCTATGAATAAGGTTTTTCCTGTATAATTGGTATCTGCCAAAATCGTTTTTGCTTCCTTTACAATTTGCTGATCGTTCCACCATAAGGCGCCATCAAGAGAAATATAGGCATTAAATAACCTAGGTTGATGTATCAAAGTATTCACCACGGTGAGGCCGCCAACGGAATGACCAATAAATACCTTATAGGAAGCTATTGGATAATTTGATTCGATATAGGGCATCAATTCCTTTTCCACATACCGCATGAAATTTTCGCCATTGCCGACGATGCCAGGCATTTCCTTATCTCTACCAAATGTCAAGTCCTTCATACGGGCAGGATGTACGATTCCGACTACGATCATTGGCGGACAAAGACCTGCATTACTCATGAATTCAGTGATACTAACGATATCATTAAAATTTGCATCGCCGTCTAATAAATAAATTACCGGATAACGCTGATCTCCTCCATGGCTGTTTGGAACATGAATCCAGACTTTACGCTGTTCTCCCAATATTTTCGATGGAAAACTTTTTTCAAACCCAGTGGTAAAAGCGTTTTTCTCCTGCGCATGGATACAAAAAGAAAAAAGTAACGTTCCGAAAACATAAAATAATGGTCTCATAATTCAGTTTGTTTACGTAATGCCTGCCCATTTCTGGCGGTAGAGGGTATCGTTATTGATAGCAGCAGTACTTATTAGGGCAGTTATAATATTCTTAGATGCTGCAATAGCTGGCTGTTGAAATATACCATTTAAAAGACGAAACGCTGTTTCATC
>JBAVMD010000945.1:0-2918 GCA_049689695.1 Chitinophagaceae bacterium
TTCTACCAGGTTAAGCCGAATGACCCGGTCGCGATCAGGCTGGGCAGGAATGAATGGCTGATCATTGCTATTCTCGGAATACTTAAATCGGGCGGAGTATACATCCCCATCGACCCTGACTACCCACAGGAAAGGATAGATTACATTATAGAGGATTGCCAGTGTAAAATAGTTATCGATGAGCATGAACTACAGTTGTTCGATAAGCAACGAGCGAGGCTCAGCAAGAAAAATGCGGCCATTACCGCAGGCCCGCTGGATGTAGCTTATGTGATTTATACTTCCGGAACAACAGGTAAACCTAAAGGAGTAATAGCACCTCATAGAGCTGTGGTAAGATTGGTGAAGAATGTAGATTATGTTGTTCTTACAGAGGGAGACAGGTGTTTGCAAACCTCCAGCCCCACATTTGATGCAATGACTTTTGAGCTATGGGCAATGTTGTTGAATGGAGGTGCACTGGTATTAGTAGATAAAGAAGTTCTGTTGAACCCCGTGGCGTTACAAGAAAAAGTGCGCAGCAATGATGTCACCACTATGTGGTTTACAGCTCCGTGGTTTAACCAGGTAGTAGAAGCTGTGCCGGAATTATTCTGTTCTTTAAAACAGATAATAGTTGGCGGCGATAAATTATCTGCTGCTCATATCAACAAAGCGCTGAGTGCTAATCCATCGCTGAAAATAATCAATGGCTATGGCCCTACAGAGAATACGGCCTTCTCATTAACATATTTGTTTACTGAAAAAGTTCAGAATACAGTTCCTATCGGTAAACCGATTGCCAATAGCACGGCGTTTATTCTCGATGCGAATAAATATGCTTTGCCTGTTGGCGCTACCGGTGAACTATATGTGGGCGGTGATGGCTTAGCACTGGGTTATTTGAACCGGCCTGAATTGACCGCGGAAAAATTTGTCGACAGCCCATACGAAAAAGCACAGAAGATATATCGCACAGGCGATTTGGCAAGATGGCTGCCCGATGGAAATGTTGAATTTATAGGCAGAATAGATGACCAGGTTAAGATACGGGGATTCCGCATTGAATTAGGTGAAATACAAAATGCGTTGCAACAATGCCCATTGGTTAGCCAGTGCGCGGTACTTACAAAAGACGATGCTATAGGTACAAAGGTGCTTGTTGCATACGTTGTTCCGAAAGAAAGCTTCAACAAAGAAGATCTATTAAAATACCTGCGATCCTCCCTGCCAGATTACATGATTCCATCCATGATAATGGAAATTGAACAATTGCCGCTTACCTCAAATGGCAAAATTGATAAAAAGGCATTGCCGGAACCTGTATCTCTTCTGACTAATCATGAATATATTGCCCCCCGCAATGCAACAGAACAAGCATTATCAGTTATCCTGAAAGATTTACTCAGGGCCGGCAACCTGGGCATTTATGATGACTTATTAGAATCAGGCCTCCATTCTTTGTTGATGATCCAGTTTTTCAATAAGATAAATAAAGGCTTTCAAAATGTCAATATCCACCTTACTGACTTAATGAAAAACAGGTCTATTGAAAAACTGGGAATCCTTATCGATTCCCGGATGACTAAAGAAAATGAAGGCAGCAATTGTATTGTAAAGTTGCGCGATGGCGAGACCGGAACTGCTACTTTCATAATACCAGGGATGCCGGGTATTGCGGAAGCATACTTTGATCTGGCGCAGGCAATACCAGGATCAGGAGTAGTTTACGGGTTGCAAATGAAAGGAGTTAATGCAGGAGAAGTTCCCGCTACCAGTATTGAAAAAATGGCTGCTCATAACATAAACTTAATTAGCCGTGCAGGATGCGGGAAAGAAATCCGGCTATACGCACATAGTTATGGAGGCACAATAGTTTATGAAATGATGAAACAGTTGAGCGACACAGGTATTGCAGTGAAAGAAATTGTTTTAATTGATTGCTATCCCATAATGAAATTATCCAACATCGACAAGGGTGCAATGCAGTTTTTTCTAAAGTCTTTACCCTTGAATAAGGATATTGATTTGGCGGACGTTGAAAACAAAATTGAATTGATATTAAAGGAGCCCTATACTGAATGGGAAAATTTATTTGCAAATTTCTTTTATGCTTACCTGCACATAGAAAAGGATCTTTTTAAAAGATTGTGGGTGATTGTAGAGCAATCATTATCCATCGAGTATCATTATACAGATAAGCTGCCATATCCTGCAACTTTAGTGCAGGCAGCAATGAATAATGAACATGAAATTTCACCCGTGCCCATGGCATGGAGCAACTGTTTTTCATCCCTGACCACAGTGATGTCAGCAGCCAATCATTTTTCTATTGTAAAAGAGCCTCACTGCTCTGAATGGATTTCAAAATTAAACATCAATAAAAAGATTAGTGTATGAAGGCAATTATGTTTCCCGGCCAGGGGTCCCAATATAAAGGAATGGGAAAAGATCTATTTAAGGTGTACGTAAAGGAAACGAGGCGGGCCTCAGAGATGTTAGGCTACGACATAGAAGAGCTTTGCGTTAATGATCCTAAAAGGCAATTAGGACAAACTCAATACACTCAGCCTGCCTTGTATGTTGTGAATGCGCTCGCTTATTTCCAACATCAAAAAAATGATGCTTCCTATTTCGTCGGGCATAGCCTGGGTGAGTATAATGCATTGTTAGCAGCAGGGGCATTTGACTTTGAAACCGGGCTTCAATTGGTAAAAAAGCGTGGAGAATTGATGGCGGCAGCATCAGGAGGAGGAATGGCCGCGGTTTTAGGGCTAAGCGCTGCGCAGCTCAGGAAAAAATTAGATGAAGAAGGTCATACCGGAATTGATATTGCCAACTATAATACACCAACGCAAAGTGTAGTTGCAGGAACACAGGAAACAATCAATAAACTAATAACGGCCTTTGATGCGCAAAAAATAAAGATCATACCACTA
>JBAVMD010000946.1:0-7068 GCA_049689695.1 Chitinophagaceae bacterium
GGATTACACGGATTTGAATTGAATCAAAGCTTCATCCGTGAAATCCTTTAATCCTTCTTTCAATCCGTGTTTTTTCTTCAAAACCTTATCTTCGATATACTTGTAAACTAACTGTCAATATGAGAAAAGCATTGTTCATCTTCTTCAGTTCGTTCCTATTCTTATCCCTATCTGCTCAGGACCTATCGTACTATTTGCCGGATAGCGTGACCTACAATCCCGCTATTCCCAAGCCAAAGGATATTATTTATCACGAAGTAGGCGAGTGGCATGTAACCCACGACCGTCTCGTGAACTACATGAAAGCCATAGCTGCAGCCGCGCCTCAGCGCGTAAAGCTGGAAAATATGGGCTTCACTTATGAAGGAAGGCCGCAGGTTATGCTCATCATCACCTCTCCCCGTAACCACCAGAACCTGGAGCAGATCAGGCAGCAACATGTGCAACTGAGCGATCCATCAGCTTCCGGCTCCATCAACATAGACAATATGCCGGCTGTGGTATGGATAGGTCATTCCATTCACGGCAATGAATCCAGCGGCGCCAATGCCTCGCTGGTAAGTGCATATTACCTGGCGGCAGCGCAGGGCAAACAGATCGATGATCTGCTGGATAATGTGGTGGTGCTTTTCGATCCGTCTTTTAACCCGGATGGACTCAATCGTTTTGCTACCTGGGTAAATCAGCATAAAAGCAAGAACCTTGTAACCGATCCCAATTCCCGTGAATTCAACGAGGTATGGCCAGGTGGAAGGTTCAATCATTATTGGTTCGATCTTAACCGCGACTGGCTGCCGGCTGTTCACATCGAGAGCCAGAACCGCCTGAAAAAGTTTCATGAATGGAAGCCGAATATTCTTACAGACCATCATGAAATGGGCAGTGGCGCTACTTTCTTTTTTCAGCCCGGCGTGCCCGCCCGTGTAAATCCTTTAACGCCTGATAAGAACCAGGAACTCACCGGCCAGATCGGTAAGTTTCATGCGCAATTTCTCGACCGCATCGGTTCATTGTATTACACAAAGGAAGGCTATGATGATTTTTATTATGGCAAGGGATCTACTTACCCTGATGTAAATGGCGCCATCGGTATCCTGTTCGAGCAGGCATCATCCAGGGGGCATGCCCAGCAAACCGCCAATGGCGTGCTGAAGTTTCCGTTTACCATCAGGAACCAGTTTACCACTACGCTTTCTACGCTGGAAGCTGCGAGGTCTTTAAGAAAAGACCTGCTGGCATTCCAGAGAGATTTTTATAAAAATGTAATGACAGAAGCTGGCAGTGCAACTACAAAAGCTTATGTTTTTGGCGATGCGCACGACAGGGCAAAGACCTTTCATTTTGCAGAGATGCTCAGGCGCCACCAGATCGATCTGTACGAATTGAAAAGCGGCATAAAAGCCGAAGGTTATGAATTTGAAAAAGGAAATGCTTATCTCGTTCCTGCCAACCAATCGCAGCATAGGTTGATCAGGGCGATATTTGAAAAAACGCTGAATTATAAAGACAGTCTGTTTTATGATATTACTTCCTGGACCATGCCGCTGGCTTTTGGCCTCCCGTATGCAGAACTGGGAGCCGCTGCTTTTAACCCGGGCGCGATGGGAAGCAAGGTAAATGAACTCAGCTTTCCGAAAAATGAATCAGCATTGGCAAAAAGCGAGTATGCCTATCTGCTAGAGTGGGATGAATTTTACGCGCCTGCGGCGCTGAATGAATTGCTGAACAAAAATGTGCTGGCAAGAGTTACCACCAATCCCTTTAGTGTGGAAATGAATGGGGCCACAAAGAAATTCAGTTACGGCACCATCATGATCCCGGTGCAATCACAATCCATGACCAGCGCAGACCTTTATAAAATGATACAGGATGTTGCCGGCAGGTACGCTGTGAAAGTACATGCGCTGCGCTCCGGCTCTGCTATGCAGGGGAGTGATCTTGGAAGCAACAAATTCGCGATCGTTCCGCGCCAGCAGGTGGCTATGATAACCGGGCCGGGTGTGAACGCTACGGATGCGGGTGAGGTATGGCATCTGTTCGATCAGCGAATGAACATCCAGTTATCGTTGCTGGAGCCAACTGTCTTTAACCGCGTGGACCTGACTAAATATACCACCATCATTATGGTGGGTGGTAATTATCCTGAGATCAATAAAGATAAATTGAAGTTGTGGGTGCAGAGTGGCGGTAACCTGGTTTTGCTGGAAGACGCTATTACCTGGGCTTCGCAGAATGATATTGCGCCGATAAAATTGAAAAGAGCGCGTGGAGCGTCAGATTCTTCTGCTATGCTGACTTATACAGATCGCGAAAACCGCGAAGGCGCCCAGCAAATGAGTGGCGCAATCTTCCGGGCCGAAGCCGATCTTACGCACCCGCTGGCGTATGGTTATAGCCAGCCTTATGTAAGCATGTTTAAGGCCAACAGGGTTTACCTGGATAAAAGCCGGAATCCTTATGCAACGCCTTTTTATTATAAGGATAAGCCGCTGCAGAGCGGATGGCTGAGCAGGGAGAATTATGATGCTGTGAAAAATTCTGCTGCGGTAGTGGTGGCCGGGTCGGGTTCCGGCCGGGTAATAGCCATAGCAGACGACCCCAATTTCCGGGCGTTCTGGATGGGAGGGACCAAGCTGATGTTGAATGCAGTGTTTTTCGGCAAAATCATAGACCCTGCCTCGGTAAGGGCTGAAGAGGATTAGTCGTTTTATCCGGTTTCTTATTCGGCTAAAAACTTGTTCACAACTTGAATACATCAGCAAATCTTGTATCCTCAATACAGTAAATTGCCGCTTCACTTTAAATGACCATGTTATGATCAAACTACAAGTAATAGGCAATCTGGGTAAGGATTGCATTGTGAACACCGTGAACGGTAAGACCGTGATCAACTTCAATGTGGCGCATTCGGAAAAATTCCGCGATGCCCAGGGAAATCAGAGAGAGAAGACTATCTGGGTAGAGTGTGCGTACTGGACAGATAAAACCGCCGTTGCTCCTTATTTGTTGAAAGGGCAAACCGTGTATGTTGAAGGTCAGCCTGAAATAAAAACTTATACAACCAGCGATGGCCGCAACGGCGCTTCACTCACCCTGCGTGTATTGAGCATACAACTCGTAGGCGGCAAGACCACAGGTAATGCACCGGCTTCTCAGGGACAGGAAGAATACAACAGCGCTCCTGCCCGCAGAACAGAAGTTCCCGCTCCGAGTGATGTAACCGAGCCTATTGACGATCTGCCGTTTTAAGGAAAAGCGAGAGCTTGAACCAACCCAAACGTATCATGATATTATGTCCCGCGAGAACGGGACATTTTTTATGCGGATTTTTCTTCGCTGCGCTCAGGCGAAGAAAAGCACGGACTGGAGGAAGGATTTGAGGATTACACGGATAATACAGACAATAAACCAAGTGCATTTTTCCCGCGACTCAATTGAGTCGCAGGAGAAACTATACTTTTCACTATCGTATGTATTATCCGTGTAATCCTCAAATCCTTCTTCCAATCCGTGCTTTTATTCCGTCCTTATCATCATCTCAATAAAATAGAATCACTAAATTAGAGATATCACAATCATCTAATCAACATGTCTTCCCGCAGAAAATTTCTCAAAAATTTCAGCAGTGCCGCCATCCTGGCTTCGGCCGGGGCATGGAAAGCAGTCAGTGATCATGAAACGCTGGAAGAGCGCATGCTCTTAGCCGATAGAAAATTTTCATCGAACGATGTCATTCGCGTTGCATGCATTGGTTTCGGTATTATGGGCCTGAGCAATATCCGTACAATGCTCAAAGTACCGGGCATCGAACTGGCCGCAGTATGCGATCTCTATACCGGCCGGTTGGAACGCGCAAAAGAATTATTCGGGAAAGATCTCTTCGTGACCCAGGATTACAACGAAGTGTTGATCAGAAAAGACATCGACGCGGTCATCATCGCCACAAGCGATCACTGGCACGATCGCATTTCGATGGACGCCATGAAAAAAGGCAAAGCAGTTTATTGTGAAAAGCCAATGATACATCAGTTGAGCGAAGGCTGGCCGGTTATCAATGTTCAAAAAGAAACCAAAGCGGTAATGCAGGTAGGCAGCCAGCGTGTAAGCAGCGTGGTGTTTGCAAAAGCAAAAGAACTTTTTAAATCAGGTGAAATAGGCGGATTGAATTGCATCGAAGCTTTTTACGACCGCCAAAGTGCAAAAGGCGCATGGCAGTATACCATGCCTACCGATGCATCGCCCCAAACCGTTGCCTGGAATAAATACCAGGGAGATGCGCCTAAACACGCGTTCGATCCGAAAAGATTTTTCTGGTGGCGTAATTACAGGGATTATGGAACAGGTGTATCCGGCGACCTGTTTGTGCATCTGTTATCCGGCGTTCATTTTCTCACTGATTCATACGGGCCGCGAAAAATATTCGCAACAGGTCAGCTTAGCTATTGGAAAGATGGGAGAGATGTGCCGGATGTTATGACAGCTATTATGGATTATCCCGAAACGCCTCAACATCCGCCATTCCAGGTATTGCTGCGCGTGAATTTTATAAGCGGGTTGGGAAGCAAAGGGCTTACACGTTTTATAGGTAATGAAGGTGCTATTGATTTCAGTGGTAATGAATTTATAATACGTCATAGTAAAATGCCAAAGGCGCCGGGCATTGGCGCCTGGGATGCATTCGAAACATATCCTGCGGCTATGCAACAGGAAATTATGAAGCAGTACGATCAGCAATACTCACAGGAAGACAGATCAGTAACCCAGGCAAAAGACATTCTTTACAAAGCACCCGAAGGATACAATGACAGCGTAGACCACTTCATCAATTTCTTTGAATCGGTGCGGTCAGGCAAACCCGTTGTAGAAGATACTACGTTCGGATTTCGCGCTGCCGCACCTTGTTTGGCTTGTAACGATAGTTACTTTAAAAAGAAAGTGATTGAATGGGATGGAGAGAAAATGAAAACTATTTAAATGATCGCATTGAAGAGCACGATTTTGATCTTCGCACCAAATTATTTCCAGCAATGGAAAAGAATATCAATGCCAATATAATAATGCCATCTTTCCGTTGCGCCGGGAAGTTTAAATTCGGGGGAATGGCCACTGAATTTAGTCTTAATATCTATGGATTTATCCTTTTCTTTTCCAAGAACAACATTTGCCGCTAGTCCTGCATCAAATTCAAAAACAAGATGCCTTGTTTGCTGAAAAGAGAGCGTGTGTTTGCTGGAAACAAACTGCCCGTTCAATAAAGCATTATAAAGCGTGAAATAAGGGCGCGCTGTCGCGAATAAATAATATTCAGAATACCTGTTGGTAACAGAACCAGAAAGTTTGTTGCTGCCAAAAAGCGGCGTTACATCGTATCCCCAGTTTCGTGGGTCGATACGGCCGGTACGAATGCTGAACATATAATTTCCTTCGGTGTAATATCCAAGCGATGCGCGCCAGCCATGCTTCACCTCAATGCCTAATCTCTTGTCGGTGCTTCGTTTCAAAAGGGCATTGCAGGATTTGCGATTAATAAGCCGTTCTTTTCCATATGATGCCAGCAATGTTGGTTCCCAAATATCGGAGATCTGGTTATGCCAGCCATTTGGCTTGCGGTCGCCCGTGTTTCTGTGAACAAAGCTTTGCACCTCTCGTGCAAGGTAAGTGCCGATCACTCCCACACTGAACGTAGTGCTGTACTTGCGGTAGTTATTATTGTCAACATAGTTTGTTGAAGTTTGTAAATGAGTGATGCTTCCAAAAGGCCTGTCGTTGTAAACAGGTTCTGTAGCAGAAATGTTCACAGGCGTAAAGGATCCATTTGCCAGCATAAATGATCTTACTGCTTCCGGGCCGTTATTCGCGGTTGCTCCCAGCCCTTTATTTAATTGCTGTAACGGCCAGAATAAAAAACTCCGGTGCAGGCCCGGGTAGGAGAAATGCAATCCAAGCCCCAGCGTATAGTTCCTGTCGTCATTCAATTTTTTTAATCCCACCCATCTGAGCGTAAAATCTTCATCGTAAAAAATCCCATAAGAATGAAGATTTCCCTGCTGGCCATTAACGCCAATGCTCAATGAACACAAGAAGACGATCAATAATATATGTATCCTCGTTATCGAAAGGAATTTCTTCATCTTTCAATTTACTAAATTACAAGGGCCCGTAACCATCGGTAAAAATGAACCGGCGAAATAATTATTAGCATAGTTGATATATCTTTCCCGGCTTTCCCAGTACAACTCCCTGTAATTCCAGGCTCAGGATAGCTGCAGCAACTGCGCTTGTGCTTAAAGCGCTGCGTAAATTCAGTTCATCAATATGCAAAGCGCCTTTTTCCTTTAACAGGTCAACTATCTTTTTCTCATCTTCATTCAGTTGAACAAACATAGATGCCTGCTGATGCCTGGGCGTTGCTGATTTTTCCGCCCACCCCATTACTTCTATCAACTCAGCAGCTTCCGTAAGCAGAATTGCTTTATTTGTTTTGATAAGATGGTTGCAGCCAGCGCTTTTTGCGTCGGTGAGTTTTCCGGGTACAGCAAACACATCGCGGTTATAGCTGTTCGCAATTTCGCCGGTGATCATGCTACCGCCCTTGATGCCGGTTTCAACCAACACTACTGCATCGCTGATGCCTGCAACGATCCTGTTTCTGCCGGGAAAATTATGTTTGTCTGGAGGCGTTTTGCTCCAGAACTCAGTGAGCAGCCCGCCACCTTCTTTGATCATATCTTTTGCAAGCGCAGTATGCGCAGATGGATAAACCTGGTCAAGTCCATGGCCCACCACGCCAATGGTAGGAACATTATGCCTCACAGCGCATTTGTGCGCAATGGCATCGATGCCATAGGCAAGGCCGCTTACGATCACCAGGTCCAATGCGCTCAATTCTTTCACCAATGTTTCAGTCACATGCTTTCCGTAATCAGTATTGTTGCGCGTGCCCACGATAGCAACGATCTTGGATGCGTTCAGATCGGCAGTGCCTTTATAAAATAACAATGCCGGCGCATCATAGCAATGCAGCAGGCGCTGGGGATAAGCAGGTTCCGTTATAAAGAGCGGCTGAAT
>JBAVMD010000947.1:0-3856 GCA_049689695.1 Chitinophagaceae bacterium
TTGTTAAGCAGTATGGGTTTTGCGCAGACTTCTGACGATCAATTCCGCAAGCCGTTAAAAGACGTATTAACAGACATCCAGAAAAGATACGATGTAGCCATTAGGTATACAGACGACCTGGTGAAGGACCGCTATGTAAATTATGCGGGCTGGAAGTTCAGGCCCGACCTTGAAAAAACATTATGGAATGTGCTGTCACCACAGGACATCGCGTTTGCAAAAGAAGGAGATAAAAAATATAAGCTGCAGGCTTACCAATACCATCTTAAAACGGTTGAAGAAGGTAAAGAGCAGCTTCAATACCTTTCTTCATTATACACCAATCTTGCCGGTTGGGAAAAACGAAAGGAAGAATTGAAGCAATGTATTTTATCAACACTCCGGCTTTCTGTACTTCCCGCAAAACCGTCATCGTTACCCATTGTTACGCCAGCCCGTAAAATGGATGGCTACACGGTTGAGAACATTGCAATAGAAACATTGCCGGGTTTATATGCATGCGGATCATTATATATTCCTTCAAAACCCAAGAGCAAAATGGCGCTGGTATTGAACCCTGACGGTCATTTTTCGAAAGGCAGGTACAGAGCCGATTGTCAATACCGCTGTGCAATGCTTGCAAAAATGGGAGTCATGGCTTTCAGTTACGATCTGTTTGGATGGGATGGCGAATCTTTACTGCAGGTAAAACCTGAAGATCATAGAAGAAGCCTGGTACAAACCATACAGGCATTGAATGCCACACGCATACTTGATTATTTGCTGTCGCGAAAAGATGTTGATAGCAACAAAGTTGCCATTACCGGCGCATCCGGAGGCGGTAGCCAGACTATGCTCATGACTGCTATCGACAGTCGTATTAAACTGAGCGTGCCGGTAGCGATGCTTTCAGCTTATCACAGCGGAGGCTGCCCCTGCGAAAGCGGCATGGGCATTCATTTATGTGCAGGCGGCACAAATAACGTGGAGGTCGCAGCCATGGCTGCGCCCAGGCCGCAACTGGTTGTTTCCGACGGCAAAGACTGGACGCAACATGTTCCATCAAACGAGCTTCCTTTTCTGAAAAATATTTATGGTTACTATCAACAGGACCAAAGAGTAAAAAATGTTCATCTTGCCAGCGAAGGGCATGATTATGGACCTTCAAAGCGCAAGGTTATGTACGAATTTGTTGCAGAGCAATTCGGGCTTGATCTGAAAAAGATCAGGAATACACAGGGAGAGATCGATGAATCTAAAATTGTTATCGAAGCAGACAGCCTGCTGTATGTATTTGGCGCGAAAGGAGAGAAGCTCCCCGCTAATGCGCTTAAAAGTTTTGACGCAATAAAAAATTCTTTTGAGAGTGCTTTGGCTGCGCAACAACCTGCACCAAAGTATAAAGTTGCCGTAGTGGACCTTATGATTCTGAAACGTCAGAAGCTTGGCGCGTTTCAGCTTACAAAAGACATCGGGGCAGATGGGGTAGAAGTGGATATGGGAGGATTGGGAAGCCGTCCTACTTTCGATAATAAACTGTTGATCGATTCTGTGCGCAAACAATTTCTCGATAAAGCTAAAGAGTTAAACCTTGAGATACCTTCACTTGCTATGTCGGGTTATTATGCGCAGTCGTTCTGTGAACGGCCAATCTTTATTCAATCAATTCAGGATTGTATCGAAACGATGAAGTTGATGAATGTAAAGATCGCCTTTCTGCCATTGGGTGTGCAATGTGATCTTGTAAAGCGTCCGGAACTGAGAGATTCCGTAATCAGCAGATTGAAAATTGCAGGCGCCATGGCTGAAAAAGCCGGCGTAATCATCGGCATAGAAACAGCGCTCGACGCAAAAGAAGAGCTTAAGCTTTTAAAGGACATCGGATCAAAATCGATCAGGAGCTACTTCAATTTTTCAAATGCCTTGAAAAATGGCCGCGATGTTAGCAAAGAACTGGAAACACTTGGAAAAGAAAACATCATACAAATTCATTGTACAGATGACGACGGTGTATGGCTGCAGAACAATACCCGTCTGGATATGAAAAAAGTAAAAGAAACGCTGGATAAGATGAACTGGAGCGGTTGGCTGGTCATTGAAAGATCGAGAGACGCGAAAGATGCAGGCAATGTGAAAAAGAATTTCGGCGCCAATACAGCTTATGTAAAATCTATTTTTCAAAAAGGTCTATAGCTGCTGATGAAAAGGTCCCTTCTGCATTCTTTCTTACTGCTGATATTTTTTCTTCCCATTACGCTGGAAGCGCAAGAGATATATGTATCTCTCGCAGGCGCAGATGGCAATTCCGGCACAAAAGATAAACCGCTGGTCTCGGTAGGCATGGCCCTGAGAAAGGCAAGGGAATTGCGCAGGCTGAAAGATCCATCTATTGAAAAGGGAATACGGATTATCGTATCGGAAGGGGTTTACCGCTTTAATGAAACTTTATTGGTACGACCTGAAGATGCGGGCACTGCATTGAGCCCTACAACTATTGAAGCTGCAACAGGAGCATCGCCCGTATTTAGTGGTGGCATGCAGTTGAAAAGCTGGCACAAGGCAACCGGTAAAATAGACGGTTTGCCCGCAGCAGCTAAAGGAAAAATATGGATGACTGATGTTTCTGTTACTGATTTCAGGCAATTGTGGGTGAACGGCGTTAAGGCCATTCGGGCAAGAGAAAGAAATGCAGACAGTATGTCGCGGATTATTTCCTGGGACCATGAAGCGCAAACCTGCCGCATACCAATTACCGATCGAAAAATATTTTCTGATACAGAAGGAATGGAAATGATGATCCATCAATGGTGGGCTGTTGCTTTTCTTCGGATAGACAAGGCCGTTGTTAAAAATGATACAGCAGTCTTATATTTTAAACAACCCGAAAGCCGCATCCAATCAGAACATCCATGGCCTGCACCCTGGATATCCAAAGAAACCGGCAATTCAGCTTTTTATCTTACAAATTCCATCCATTTTCTCGATCAGCCGGGAGAATGGTTTTTAGACCGGCGGCAACAGAAGCTTTATTACTATCCACGAACTAATGAGAATATGAATGAGGCTGAAATAATTGCCCCTTTGCTGGAAACGCTGGTAAAAATTGAAGGTTCGGCTGACCGTCCTGTATCGCATATCTATTTCAAAGGCATTTCTTTTCAGCATACAGGTTGGCTTCGTCCTTCGCAGCAGGGACATGTACCGCACCAGGCGGGTATGTATATGCTGGATGCATACAAATTGAAAATTCCAGGCACGCCGGATAAAAGCGGATTAGAGAACCAGGCATGGGTTGGCAGGCCCGCAGCCGCTGTAGAAGCAAGCTACACCATGCATACCGGCTTTGAGCAATGTCGCTTTGAGCATCTCGCATCAACAGGATTAGATTATAAGCGAGGCAATCATTATGACGTGATCAAAGGAAATCTTTTTAAAGATATTGGCGGCACTGCAATACTTGCCGGTGTTTTTTCTGATGAATCAACGGAAGTACATCTTCCTTACAATCCTTCTGACGAACGCGAGGTTTGCAGCAATCTGCAGATCAGCAACAATCTTGTAACCGATGTTACCAATGAAGACTGGGGAAGTGTTGGCATTGGGGCCGGCTATGTACGCGACATCAGCATTGATCACAATGAGATCTGCGAAGTTTTTTATACAGGCATCAGCCTGGGTTGGGGATGGACGAAAACCATCAATGCCATGCGTAACAATAAAGTGTTCCGAAATAAGATACATCACTATGGAAAACATGTGTACGATGTTGCGGCTATTTATACTTTATCCGCGCAACCGGGAACGGTTATAAGTGAGAATTACACAGATAGTATCTACATTGCTCCTTATGCTCACATACCTTCGCACTGGTTTTATT
>JBAVMD010000948.1:0-7273 GCA_049689695.1 Chitinophagaceae bacterium
GTATGCGGCTGTCAAATTGATCCAGACCCTGGGTAGGAAATTTAGGGCCGTAATATGCCTGCCCGTTCGAGAAAAATATGGGTGTATAAGCCTTGTACCGCACGCCCAGCCTTTCTGTTTCACTAACAGCTCCAACAGACAAAGCGATACCCTGCCATACGCCAATAATACCGCTGCCGTTAGTGGTGCCGGGTTTTAAGGCCGGTTCCTGCCCATCGCTGAATTGAATGCCAAATAACAAGTTCTCTATGGCCGTGCCATAACTCCGTCGGTCAGTTGTATAGTATCTTGAAAGATTGCAGTTAGGGCGGCTCTTTAATATTGCTACCCGCTCGAAGCGGTTGTTTATTTTTATTACAAATAAATCAAGCCCCAGTTCAGTTTTATAAGGTGTTCCATTTTCTACCTGTATCCCGCCGCTTCCCTGTATGTAATCCCAGCCATTGAATGACCTTTTGGCTTCTGTGTTAGTGTAGTTTGCGCCGCCTGCATAATACATTTTGGTACCGTTGTACATGGCTGCGGCTTCGTCGTAACTTTTAGCCAGCGCTTGTTCAAGGCTGCCGGAAAAATTCATGGGTTGCATGATCTGCACAGCAAGGTGTTCTTTCTCCGGAAGGTCCAATGGCTTGAAAACAACTCCGTCCTGGAATACCTGGTGGCTCCATCCTGCAGGTGCATTGTACATCATGGTGCCGAATTTTCCTTTTGTTCCGGCAGTCTGAACGGTCGAAGTATTGTTGCTGTTACTATTAGAAGGAAGTTTTGCAGTTTTATCCAGCTTGATGCTTTCAAGCAATGCGTCTACATACGTTGCAGAAGCCTGGTCGTTCATGCTGCTTCTTATACTAAAGGTTTTTCCAAAGCCGCTGAAAACAGATAGAATAATAACAACGTCTACACCATCGATTTTTACAAGGGATGCACCTACAACTACTTTCCAACCATCCGGAGTGGACTCTGTTTCCGTTGCAGGATTTGCAGTTGCTTTAAACGGCGTAACTACCAGTTCATTCCAATCTTTTTTAAAATCTTTTTGTTCGTCCCCGCTGCTCGCGGCGCTTGCATAGATCGCAATCACGCAAAAGACGCCGCTTGTTGTATTTACATAAGAATAGCTGACAACACCGGTTTTTACATCTTTCTTAAAATCCTTTGGAGGAGTATAAGTGATGATGTCGAACTTTTCTGCCTGCGACAAACAATTACTGCTCACGGCCATGAGCAGGCTCAGTTTTATGGCGTAAGCAATTATTTTATGCATAAAAAGAGTTTTAGCCTGATATGAGCTTTGGCTGAATCAGCAATCACCTTCTTCTTGCGATCCAGATGCTTTTAAAATAAACCGTATTGGGAACACCGCCGGCCCTTTCTCCTAATTTCATTCGTATCACAGCTGTTCCTTTAGGAACTCTAAACTCTTGTTGGAATTTGTCCCATTGCCTGTTTTCTGGTAATGCCCTGAAGTTGATGGAGGTTAAGGAATCTCCCCTGGGATTGAAAAAAGTAAGGCCAGCCAATCCTCTTGACCCTTTGGAATGGACCCAATAGGTAAAGCTTAATATCAGTGGAATTTCAGGGTCGAGACTCTCAACCGGAATATCGATCAATATTTCTGCATCGCCTGCGCTTGCCAATGCATAATTATTTTCTCCCTCAGGTGGTTTGATGCCTTTTTCTTCTAACCGGGCAATATACCATTTGCCTTTCGTGATCTTCCAGGACTCGTATACTACTCCCTCATCAAAACCTTGCTGGTAAATCCTGTCCTGGGAAAAAGCGTTGGTGAAACCAACATGCAGCAACAACAGCAAGATGATCTTTTTCATTTGTTTTTTTTGAAATGAATGCAGCTGACAGTTGCCTGAAGTTTGCGGATTGGTTCTATTGCTTCATGTTGCTGTCGTGGAGTTTCCCGGATGTTCTGTAGAAGATAACTCTTTTCGGGCAATAAGCTTTCAGTTGTACCAATTATACTTACGGGTATCGCCGTAAATTTGTAGATTACCCTGACAAAATAACTCATGAAGCCAGCGTTTGTAAACAACCTTTTTTTTGCTGCAGCATACGTGTTTTTATTGCTGGCCTCTTCATTGCAAAGCCATGCGCAGCCTGCAACCTATTCAACCGCAAATGCGCATTCGCATAACAATTACGAACAACCTAAGCCCTTCTGGCCGGCATGGGAGCAGAAGTTCGGATCCATCGAGGTGGACATCTTCCTGCACGACGGCGCCCTGATTGTTGCGCACAGTCGTAATCAACTGGCAAGGCGGTGGACCCTCGACTCACTTTACCTGCAACCGCTGCAACAGTGCATGGGCATGAATAACGGGTATGTGTATGCCGATACCGGCAGGCGGTTGCAACTGATGATAGATATTAAATCAGGAGCTGCCGCTACCCTGAACGCTCTTGTTGAAACAATGAAAGGTTATCCTTCTTTAACTAACAGTACTTCTTTGCAGATCGTTATTTCCGGCAACAGGCCACCGCCTTCAGAGTTTTCTTCCTGGCCTGCATGGATGTACTTTGATGGTGAGCTGAAAAAAGATTACGACAGTGCTGCATTGAGCAGGATCGTTATGCTGAGTGGAAACTTTGCCCGGTTTTCATCCTGGAATGGAAATGGCGCGCTGCCGGCAGATGACCGTCAGGTCATTCAACAACTCGTAAACGATGCGCACAGGCTTAATAAAAAAATCCGATTCTGGAATGCTCCTGATGTGCCGAATAGCTGGATGCACTTCAGGCAACTTGGAATAGATTATATTAATACGGACAATATTGAGGGCTTGTCTGAATTTCTTGGGAAAGATGAAAAATAGTATTTGAAGCACTAATGCGCTTTCTCTAATAGAATTACCGGTACGTTGTTCACGTCACTCCATCTGCTTGCGATATAGGCGTATTCGCCGGGGAATTTTTCTAATTCGATGTGTTCTAAGTTGTCTGCGATGTGTTGCTGTGCTTCATTCTTCCAGAATGTAAAGCAATCAGCAGGATTGATCCATTCGAGGCTGTTGCCTACGTTTGCTATCACAAATGTTAGAGGTTGAGATTTCAGCAGTAGTTTAATTTCATTTTTAGTGAGATATGCAATTCTGGTTGCATCTAATGTTTTTTCAGATGCCCATAGTTCAGTTACTGGGATTTCAGCTACTATTTTGTTTTTTATTTCCATTAGTTGCAAAGGTATGTAAGATGTATTGCTCTTTTATTTATACCATTCACAGAGCAATAAAACACCCCTAATTACTCCATTGAATTTTTAAGGATTATAAATATAGCTATGCTCCAAATATATCGAAGGATAAACGAAGGATGAACGTAAGATTAAGCCATCTCTGGTACTATGCCAAGCCAACAAAAAAGCCCGATCTTTTATGATCAGGCTTTTTGCTGTTATAAGCAGGATAAGAACTTATGCAATTTTATTTCAGTACTCTTTTATGCTGCGCATACCAAACTATTTTTCCATTCAATATCATATTATTGTCCTGGTAATAAGCAGAATCAACACGTCCATCTTTATACGTATCGATCTCTTTATACCATACGCTCACAAAGTCGCCTTTTTTTGCAGTGCTGTGGGCTTTTCTCCAACTGTCCATTATAATGGTTACGCCGCTCATGCTGTCCCGGCTTTTGGTCCACATATTCATTAAGCTATCCTTGCGACCAGAGTATTTGAACCCTGAGTATGATAGAAAAGTGACGGAATCACCCATTACACCAGACAATGCTTTCATATCATTGTCTTGCCAGTACTTGTAAGAATTGAGTACTACCAGCAGGTCCTGGTCAGAAACACTGTCGCTCCAATCTGCAGTATAACTGGCTGTGAAAGGAAGTTGAACCGGTGGGGTTGTTGATACGTCGCTGATAGTGGTAGAATCTGAGTTGCATGCCATGAGCCCGCAAATGCAGGAGCAAATGAGAAGAATCCTTTTCATGTGTTTTTTTTAAGTTCCTTGATTGGGTATAAAAGCAGGAAAGGTTCTTCTTTTCACCAGGTAGGATGCTTAAGGTATAACATTTTTACCGAAAGTGAGGTTATAAAAAGACGGCCCATATCTTTGGGTTAATGTACGCGCTGCCAGATATAAGGTCGATCCGTTTGCCGGTTCTTATCCTGCTGGCAGCATTCGCCTTTCCTGCGGGGTTGCATTCTCAGAATACCATCGGCATTCCTACCATTGTTAATTACAGCCGGCAAGACTACAGCGCTGGCAACCAGAACTGGAACATCACGCAAGACAGCAGCGGCATTCTATACTTCGCCAATAACAATGGCATGCTCAGTTTCGATGGTACGTCGTGGCGCACTTACCCTCTCCCTAATAAAACCAGTATACGATCACTGGCCATGGGAAAGAACAACCGCATTTACATTGGCGGACAGGAAGAAATAGGCTATTTCTCACCCGCTGCCAATGGAGAGCTGGCATATACTTCACTGAAATCTTTACTCAACAAAAAAGACTACGATTTTGCAGATGTGTGGAATGTGTTTGTATGGAACGATCGCGTATTCTTCAGATCATACCGCCGGCTTTTTGAGTACGATCATCAAAAGATCATCGTACACAAAAGCAACAACTGGATATTTCTCGGCAATACAGGAAAAGAATTGCTGGCCTACGAAGCAGAGTTAGGACTGGTAGGCTATCGCAATGGCCAATGGGTGAAGCGTGCAAGCGTGGGAAGCCTGCCTTCCAATTCATTGCTGCGCGCTGCACTGCAGGTGGGTAAAGACAGTACATTGCTGCTTACCGCAACGCATGGCCTGTTCATGCTGCGGCATGATACCATTTTTCCTTTCACTGCACCGGATATTAATGCGATCACTACAAAGAACATTTCCGGCGCATGCCTGTTGTCAGATGAACGGATCGCAATTACTTCCAACATCGGCGGATGCATCGTCATTAATAAAAAAGGAGAGTTCATTCAGCGATTTACCAAAGAGGAAGGCATTCAATACAATAACGTGCTTGCCGCTTTTCTTGACAAGGACAAGAATTTATGGTTCGGGTTGGACAACGGCATCGACCTTGTTGTTTACAGCAATGCCATCAAACGCATTTTTCCAGATATGGGTGAGCGCAACGCAGGCTATACCTCCATTGTGCACAATGGCTACCTGTATTTTGGCGTATCTACCGGTCTATACCGCATTCAACAGGATACAAGCGAGAAAAAAGACCTGAGCTATACCAAGGGAAGGTTTGAATTTATCGAGAACAGCCAGGGGCAGGTTTGGGGTTTGTCTGAAGTGAATGGTGAGCTGTATATGGGGCATCACCGCGGAGCATTTATCATCCGCGGCAACCGTGCAGTAGCTGTGAACGATCAATCAGGCCACTGGAAATTCCAGGCACTGCAAATGCAAAACCTTCCGCAGTATATCATTGGCGGAACGTATACCGGCATCAACCTCTATCCATCAAACAATGCGCAAGCTGCAAAGCACCCTGTGAACGTGCGTTTCGAATCTGCCCGGTTTGTAGTAACTACCAAAGATGCCATCTGGAATGCGCATCCGTACAAAGGCCTGTACAAAGTACAGTTCAATGCACGCAATGAACCCGTGGTATCGATGTATGACGACCGCAAAGGCATCTT
Source organism: Chitinophagaceae bacterium (assembly GCA_049689695.1). Taxonomy (GTDB): domain Bacteria; phylum Bacteroidota; class Bacteroidia; order Chitinophagales; family Chitinophagaceae; genus DASPKM01. The sequence goes on from JBAVMD010000948.1 coordinate 5,629, forward strand.
ATCCCGCAACCATAATAAACTGTTCCGGCTGCGGAATAAGATGGTGCTTACTAACGACAATGGCATTTTTGAGTACGATGAGAACACGAAAGATTTTGTTCGCTCTGCTGTTCTTGAAAAAATTTTCGGCCGCAGGCATGTAAGCTATCTTAAAGAAGATGGGAAAGGGAACATCTGGTTTTGCCTTGACAAGCGGATAGGCATCGTCGACCTTTCCGAAAAAGATCCACGCGCTGTTTTCATAGCGGAGATAGACGACAAGATACTGGGAGGCAGCTTTGAAGACATCAACATCATAGACAGCGCCAACGTGATTGTTGCAGCTGAGAAAGGCTTCTTTCATATTAATTACGCACAGTACAGGCACAGCAGGTTCCCGTTGCGTGTGCTGGTGCGCTCCGTTTCATCCAATGCTCCCGATGAAGGTTTGCTCTATGGCGGCCATGGCAGCCAGCAGGCAAAGCCATCGATAGCTTATAAAGGCAATTCGCTGCGGTTTGAATTTTCTTCCATTATATATGGACAGAAAGAAAATTCGGAATACAGCTTTTACCTGCAGGGTTTCGATAAGGGCTGGTCTGAATGGGTGAAGCGTTCCTATAAAGATTACACCAACCTGCCAGCGGGCGATTATGTTTTCCAGGTAAAATGCAGGAATAATGTGGATAGCGAATCGCCCGTATCAACTTACTCATTCACGGTGCTGCCACCCTGGTATGCTACCTGGTGGGCTTATACCATTTACGCGCTGGCCTTTGTTGGTGTTCTGTATTTCTTTTATAAGCGCCAGCAGCGAAAATACCGACGCCTGCAGCAACAGAAGCTGCAGGAACAGCAACGCAAGTACGATGAGGAGCAGAAGCAATTGCAGTACCAGCACCAGTTGGAGATAGAAAAGAATGAAAAGGAGATCATTCGTCTGCGCAATGAGAAGCTGCAGGCCGAAGTGCAGCATAAGAATTCCGAACTGGCCTCATCGGCCATGAACCTCGTAAGAAAAATGGAGATCCTTTCCAAGCTAAAAGAAAACCTGCTTGAATACAAGGCCAATCCTGATAAGGATAAGAGCCATAAAGATTTCCTGAAGATCATCAAGGTGCTGGATTCGGAACTGGATAACCCGCACGAGTGGGAACAGTTTGCCGTGCATTTCGACAGCGTTCATACCAATTATCTTAAAAGGCTTAAAGAGCACTTCCCTGATCTTTCCACTACTGAGCTGAAGCTTGCGGCTTATTTAAAGCTCAATCTTACTTCAAAAGAGATCGCGCAGCTCATGAATATTTCCATCCGTGGCGTGGAGACCAGCCGGTACCGTTTGCGCAAGAAGCTGGCGCTGGATAACAAGATCAATTTGTATGATTTTCTTGGCAAGGTAGCGGAGTAGGTTTCACGCAAAGACGCAAAGGAAGACGCGAAGACGCGGGGAGAGGCTTCGCCTTTCCTCTCTGCAAACCCCCGGGATTTTAAAAGGCGAAGCCTCTTTGCGCCTCTGCGTCTTTCTTTGCGTCTTTGCGTGAAATAACACCTCCACTCTAAATGAAGTAATTTATTTTTCAACCAACCCATTGAAATTCAATATTTAATTTTTTTCATAGCGAGGTTTTGGCGTAGTCGTTTTTTTGGATGCCGCCCGTGTAATGAC
>JBAVMD010000949.1:0-2672 GCA_049689695.1 Chitinophagaceae bacterium
GGAAGACGCAGGGGCGCAGGAGAGGCTTCGCCTTTTTAAATACCATGTTTCTGCGGAGAAAAAAGGCGAAGCCTCTTACGCGTCTTGGCGTCTTCCTTTGCGCGTTTGCGTGAAACCCTCCTGTCAGCGCCGCTCATCTATAGTTGGTTTATATTTCTTAATAGAGGTTATCAGTAATGGGGACGAGAGCAAATTGTAATGATTGCCTGCAAGTGTGTGACAAGTAACTGTTCCGGTAGTGAACTTTTCCCAGCCTTGCATCTGCTGATTGCCATCGGCAGCGTTGAAAGCAAGGATGTTGGCTGCAACATTGCCGGCCTGCTTATATGCATGTAGGTTCCTGATATTTTGATATATCAGCTCTTTCATCCGTACAGAAAGTTCGATTCCTGTTTCGGGCACATTGTCAATTTCATTTTTCGCTATAACAGCCAGCATTTCTGCGGAGATCATTATACTGCCGTCATATTCTTTTGCCGGCTCTCTATCCAACAAAACAAGCGTCAGCTGTTTTCCTGAAGATTCCAGCAGGCGTGCTGTTTCATAAGCTACCAGCGCACCAAGCGAATAACCCAGCAAGGTGATCGCTGTGTCTTGAGACTGTATGACCTCATTGTAAAATTCCTGCGCAGTGGCTTCTATGCTTTTTGCAAAAGGGTGTTCATCATCAAAGCCAGGGTACTGCAGGCCAATGCATTTGAAACTGTCTGACAACTGCTGTGCAATCCCCGAATAAATAGTAGCAGACCCAACTATCGGTGGTATCATGTACAAAGCGGGAAGTGCCGCATCAGCATGATTCAATAAAATTGACAACCCTGAGGAACGTTCCTTTTCCATCAACGCGGCCATTGCGGAAAGCGTGGGATGATTATAAATATCACGCAGGCTGATGTGCAGGCCCAATTGCTTTTCTACGCGATGGATCAGCTGCATTGCTTTTATGGAATGGCCGCCCGCTTCAAAGAAACATATGTGCCGCTGCAAAACCGGCAGGCCGATAACCTGCTCCCAGATTACAGCCAGCTTTCTTTCATTGTCTGTAAGAATATCCTGTTCATGAATCTGTTGAGACGATGTTGCGGCGATGCGGAGCAATTCCTTATCGTCAATTTTTCCATTAGGCGTGAGCGGGAACTTTTCTACGTTCATACATAGCGAAGGGATCATATAAGAAGGCAATGTTGCCTGTAAAGCAGATTGCAGATCTGTAATACAGATAGATCCTTCGTAAAAGCCTAAAAGCCGCACCTCTGCGCCTGTCTTATCTGCAACTACTCTTGCGTTTTTAACGCCGGTAACATGAGCGATCGCATGTTCTACTTCACCTATCTCTACCCGGTAGCCACGCAGCTTGACCTGGTTATCTGTACGGCCAAGAAAATCGATGGACCCATCAGCCAGCCATCTTCCAAAATCACCTGTTCTGAACATGCGTTCGCCGGTCAATGGATGTTGAAGGAAACGTTCTGAAGTGAGCGCCTCTTTATTATAATAACCCAATGCAAGTCCATCGCCTGATAAGTACATTTCGCCGTAAATACCGATAGGTACAGGTTGCAGATGGCTGTCGAGAATATGGATCTTTGTGTTGCCGATGGGTTTGCCGATGGGGATCGTTGTACCGTGTGCAGGTACAGGCATGGAAGTCGCTACCACAGTGGATTCTGTAGGACCGTAATTATTATATAGGTTCATTGGCTCGGTTGGCAGCACTCGCAGGCGATCGCCGCCGGTGAGCAAATACATCGTTGGAGAAACCGCAATTTTATTTCTTATGATCTCTTCGCAGGCAGGTGTTGGTAAAAAGCAATGCGTGATGGCATTTTTATTCAAATGATCCGCCAGTGATTGCAGGTTAAACCGCAACGCATCAGGAATTGGATAAACAGACGCTCCGCTTACCAGGTATGGCCAGAGCTCCCACGCAGCCGCATCAAAACCGATGCCTGCATACAATGTACCGCGACTGCCTGCATCAACACCAAATGCCTGAACATGCCATGCGCAGAGGTTATGCAATGCGCGGTGCGTGATCGCTACGCCTTTAGGCTGACCGGTTGAACCGGAAGTATAAATGATGTAAACCAGGCTATCTGCTGAATGCAGTTGCGGGATGTTATCTGAAGGTTCGTCGTTCCATTGCCCAGACTCCCAGTTAAGCAGTTTTGTGTTGCTCCATGTTCCATATTCCTTTTCGACAATGAGCAATCGCATTCCGCTGTCTTCCTGCATATACCTGCAACGTTCCTGCGGATAAGCAGGATCGATAGGAACATAAGCTGCGCCGGATTTCAGAATGGCCAGCAATGCTATCGTCATCCGTTCTGTGCGGTCCATTATCAGGCCGACACGATCGCCTGGCTGAATATGAAAATGATTGCGCAGATGATGCGCCATGCGGTTAGCCTCAGCGTTCAGCGCTGCATACGTTAGTATGCGTTCTTCACAGCATACGGCAACAGCAGTAGGGTATTTATTAGCCTGCATCTCCACCAATTCGGAAATAGTTTTTTGCTTATCGTACCACAATGTTGTTGCATTGAAGGCTTCTGTCACAAGCTTCAGCTCATCCTGTGGAAAATATTGAATTGCATCTACGGACTGAAGTAAAATATTTTTTATGGACGATATAAGATGAACAAGATGTGAAGCCATGCGCTGCATGCGTT
>JBAVMD010000950.1:0-2309 GCA_049689695.1 Chitinophagaceae bacterium
ATAATAGACTGGTTGTAGAAATCCCTTATCTGCAAAACCATTCCGCGCCTTCTTTATACGCGTAAATAAATATCCGGCCGTATGATGCTTTATTCATAACCAACAAACCTTGTTTATGTACTACAGAAAGCTTATGGCCGGCATTTGCCGTATCCCTTCTTTTTTGTTTAGCAGCAAATATTTTTTATTGATGATGATATGCTTTGCATGGAATGCATCCGATGCGCAAAATGTAGCCATCAATACAGATGGATCGCTTCCTGACCGGAATGCAATGCTTGATATCAAATCATCCAATAAAGGCTTGCTCATTCCGCGCATGAATACACAAGCACGACTGCGCATTCCTAACACACAAGGCTTGCTGGTGTACGACATCAACACCAATTCCTTCTGGTACAACACCGGCAGGCAGTGGCGTAATTTATCGGCAGCTGAAACATTGAGCGCAAGCGGCTCATGGCTGCTTACCGGCAATGCAGGCACTGTTGATGGCGTTAACTTTTTAGGAACTACGGATAATGTTCCGCTGAATATTCGTGTGAACAATCAACAATCAGGACGTATAGATCATACGCTCGGTAATACTTTTTGGGGATTCAGGTCAGGCTTTTCTGTTACAAGCGGAAATGATAATACAGGTATCGGCGCATCTGCATTGTTTGGCGTTACCACAGGTTACAACAATACGGCTGTTGGTTCAAACGCATTGCAATCAAACAATACTGGCTATCACAATACGGCGTTTGGCCGCTTTGCCATGATATCTAATACGGGCGGATATAATAATGTAGCCAATGGAACCTCCTCCATGTTTTACAATACCACAGGTTATAATAATGTTGCCAACGGTGTAAATTCATTATACAGCAACACCACTGGTTTTATTAATACCGCAACCGGGGCAGACGTACTTTATGCTAATACTACCGGTATAGGTAACACTGCCTCCGGGTATCAATGCCTGTTTTTGAACCAGACCGGAGACGGGAACACCGCCGCCGGTATATATACTATGTTCTATAACAGCAGCGGTTCATACAATACGGCAACCGGCAACCAGTCATTGTATTTAAATACTACAGCATTCTACAACACCGCCACGGGATCATTAGCAATGCGTAACAATACCACCGGCGATCTGAATATAGCTATGGGATTTGTAGCATTAGCTTCAAATATTTCCGGACGCAGCAATGCAGCGTTAGGAGGCATCGCCATGGCGAATAATGTTTCCGGAAATAACAATACTGCAGGAGGTGTGGCAGCTTTGCCCAGCAATATCACAGGAGATCTTAATACTGCGCTTGGCTCCCAGGCAATGATCTTTAGTACAGCCGGCAGCAATAACACTGCAATCGGGGCCGCCACTATGTACGCAAACGTTACGGGCAACAACAATACAGTATTAGGGGCAGAGGCTGATCTGAGCTTTGGAGACCAGGTGAATTCCACAGCAATAGGCAGTGGCGCTGTTGCGAATGCTTCCAATAAAGTACGGATAGGCAATTCCGCAGTTACGGTAATTGAAGGGCAGGTGCCTTTTACTACCCCATCAGACGGCAGGTTTAAATTCCAGGTGCAGGATGATGTTAAGGGGCTTGATTTCATTTTACAATTGCACCCCGTTACTTACCAGTTTGATGCTAAACGATTTGATGAACACCTCTACCCGGAAAATAAAAACCAGGAGATTGGCTTTGACATTTCAAAAGATCCCTCAAAAAGATTGCTCAGCGTGCAGACAAAATTTTTCTCAAAAGAAAAAGCGCCCAATGCAGAATTGCTGTCTGCATATAATGAAGCAAGCCTTATACGCCGCAGCGGCTTCATTGCACAGGAAGTAGAGCAGGCCGCATTGAAAACAGGCTACAACTTCAGTGGTCTTATCAAACCGAAAAATGAAAAAGAACATTACAGCCTCAGTTACGATGCCTTTGTTGTTCCACTGGTGAAAGCCGTGCAGGAGCAACAGAGGATCATTCAGCAACAGCAACAGCTTATCGAAGAACAGAACAAAAGATTTTCAGCCCTGCAAAAAGAAGTGGATGAAATAAAAAAGCTATTGCAAAATAAAAACGGTGCAGTACTATCAAACATTAACCATTAAACTTTCTGTTATGAACTGCAAGAAATTTTTTAGCCTTCTATGCTTCATCCCGTGCTTTGCTTATTCACAGAATATCGCCATTAATACAGATGGCTCATTACCTGACCGGAATGCAATGCTTGATATCAAATCATCCAATAAAGGCCTGCTCATTCCCCGCATGAATACAGAAGCACGACTGCGCATTCCTAACACACAA
>JBAVMD010000951.1:0-2309 GCA_049689695.1 Chitinophagaceae bacterium
GGCAGGATCTGTACCGCAACTCAAGGCAGGACAGAAACTGCGCATCCTGGAAGCAGGCGCCGGCACAGGCGCTACCAGCGAAGTGATCTTTAAAAAACTCCTTCCCTTTAAAGATCATATTGAATATGTCTACACCGATCTTTCCAAAAGCTTTTTGCTTCACGCAGAACAAACCTACCGCCAACTGGCCCCATACCTGCAAACGGCGCTGTTTGATATTGAGCAGTCTCCCGTCAGGCAAGGACTGCAAACCGGTCATTATGATATAGTGATAGGAGCCAATGTAGTTCATGCCACTAAAGACATAGCCAATACATTAAGGAATATAAAAGCAGTATTGAAAAAGGATGGCGTGCTCCTACTCAATGAGCTGGGACGAACAGAATTGTTCACCACATTAACCTTTGGCTTGCTCGATGGGTGGTGGCTGTATGAAGACAGAGAGCTCAGGTTGAAAGGCAGCCCGGGGCTGTCGTTCAGGCAATGGACAGCAGTGTTGGCAGAAGAAGGTTTTGATAATACAAAAGCCTATCCTGCTTCACTACACTTACCGCAGCATATTATAGTTGCTGAAAGCAATGGATTTATAAAAACAGACAGGTTAAAAGCAACTGGCAATCCGCGCAATGAGATGCCTGAATCAAAAATAGTTGCTTCAAAAGCCAATAATAAAGAGGGCATTGATTTGTTAATGGCGCGGCTGGTGAGCATAGCTGCCAATACTATACAATTGCCTGAAAATGCTTTTGATATTGAGGAGCAGTTCAGAGATTATGGATTTGATTCGATATTGGGTAATACACTGGTGAAAAATATCAATGAGGCATTAAATATCAGTTTAAAGCCTACAGATATTTTCAATTACCCTAACATAATCCAGCTTGCAAAATATATACAGTCTGCTTATCCAAATGTATTGGAGCAACTCAGCGTTCCGGAAGTTAATGAGAATAACATTGAACCTCCGGTTACCGGCCAACCCGTAAAGCCTTCATCAAATACAAAAAAATCAAGGTTTAAAGAAATAGTTAAGCAATTTGCTCCACCGCCATCACAACAAAGCAATGATATTGCAATTATTGGCATAAGCGCCCAGTTTGGATCTGCAAACAATCCTGACGAATACTGGAACGTATTAAAAGAAGGAATAAGTTTAATTGAAGAGGTGCCGCCGCACAGGTGGGATTTGAATGTTCATTATAACACTGATAAAACAGTTCCAAATAAGACATATTGTAAATGGGGCAGTTTTTTAAAAGATATAGACAAGTTTGATCCATTGTTTTTCAGGATATCAGGAAGTGAGGCAGAAATGATGGATCCGCAACAGCGATTGTTTTTGGAACATTGCTGGAGAGCATTGGAAGACGCTGCAATTAATCCCAGGCTATTGAAAAATAGCAAATGTGGCGTGTATGTGGCAGGTAACCCCAGTGATTATTTAGATACGATCGATGATAAAGCAGCTGCTGCTTTCTGGGGCAACTCCAGTTCAATACTGGCTTCCAGGATATCCTATTTACTTGACCTGAAAGGACCTGCCATATCAATCGACACAGCCTGTTCAAGTTCCCTGGTTGCAATGGATATGGGGTTTGCAAGTCTTCAAAGAGGAGATACTGATATTATAATTACCGGTGGCATAACAATCATGCACACCAGTAATTTTTATAAAATGTCTGGCAGGGCGGGAATGCTGTCCGCAGACGGACAATGTTACACTTTTGATAGCAGGGCCAATGGATTTGTTCCCGGGGAAGGCATAGGAGTAGTTATCATGAAACGCCTTGCAGATGCAGAGCGTGATGGAGATCGCATTTATGGTATTATTAAAGGGAGTTTGACTAACCAGGATGGAACTACAAATGGAATTTTTGCTCCAAGTGCATTCTCGCAACAGGAACTGGAAAAAGAAGTGTACAGCAAATTTAAAATCGACCCGGAAACCATCAATTATGTTGAAGCACACGGAACAGGAACCAGGTTAGGGGACCCCATAGAATTTGAAGCGCTCACAAATGCATTCAGGAGCTATACAACAAAAAAACAGTATTGTGCAATAGGCAGCGTTAAAACAAATATCGGGCATACATTAATGGCGGCAGGCATAGCGGGTATAATAAAGATATTGCTATCCTTTAAGCATAAACAAATACCTCCAACCATTAATTTCAGAGAGATCAATCCGCTGATAAACTTAGCAGACAGCCCATTTAAGATACAAGAGAAATTGACTGATTGGGAAACTACACCGGCTTCACCAAGAAGAGCTGCAATAAGCAGCTTTGGATTTAGTGGCACCAATGCAC
>JBAVMD010000952.1:0-7943 GCA_049689695.1 Chitinophagaceae bacterium
GTTATTTTCTGTGCTTTATCATACTTCAACTGCTGCTGGTACATGTGCCCTTGTTGATAGCGCTGGTAGCTGGTGATATGGTCTCAGGGGAAGCAAATATGGGAACGTTGCGGCTGCTACTTACAAAACCGATCAGCCGTTCACGCTTCCTGCTCAGCAAATTCATTGCGGCTTCTATCTATACTTTCCTTTTGCTGGTATGGATGGCTTTTCTTGCGCTGGGGCTTTCGCTGATGATCTTTGGCGCAGACGATCTTGTGGTGATGAAAAGCGAACTGGTAACTTTTATATTGGAAGAAGATGTGCTGTGGCGCTACGGCCTTACGTTTGCATTTGCCACCATCGCCATGCTTACCGTGGCTGCACTGGCGTTTTTGCTAAGTGTGTTTGCCGAGAATTCCATTGGTCCCATCGTTGCATCCATCAGTATCATCATTCTCTTTACCATTTTCACAACGCTGGACCTGCCTTTTTTCAATTCAATCAAACCTTTCCTGTTCACTACGCACATGATAGGCTGGAAAGGCTTTTTCGATATAAAAGCAAATGATGCGAATGAGGCCGTGGTGGGGTCGATAGAACACCTGCCGCAAGTAATTAATTCTGCTTTGGTGCTGCTACTACACATTGGCTTGTTCCTTGGCATAGCCATGCTCAGTTTCAGAAAGAAGGACATTCTTTCCTGAGATTAACAAAGCCCGAACATATCCTGGTTTAATTTGCAGTATGCTCAGTTTAATTTTTAAAAGATGCGGGTTTCTCCTGTTTTGCGTAATAGCCATGACCGCGAGGGGCCAGGACGCTGAAACCCTCTTGCGCCAGGTGCGTGATAAGCTTGCAAAGGTGAACGACTATAAGGCTTCTGCCATATTAAAAACAAATGTTCCTTTTATACGCATGCCGGAATCGGAAGTAGATGTTTATTTCAAGCGCCCTGATAAGTTTCGTATTAAAAAGGAGGGTGGGGTTTCTGTTTTGCCAAAGGGCGGCGTGAGCATCAACATCAGTTCATTGCTTACGGATAATAAATTTACGGCAGTACCAGGCGGAGAGGTCCTGTTATCCGGCACAATGGTAAAAGTGATCAAGCTATTGCCTTTGGATGAAAGCGCAGACGTAGTGCTTACCACTTTATATATCGATCAAAAAAAATTACTCATCCGCAAAACCACCACCACTACCCGTGATAATGGAACTTACGAGATGGAAATGGATTACGGGAAGTTTGCAGACTGGGGATTGCCGGATAAGATAATATTCATTTTCAATACAAAGAATTTCAGCCTGCCCAAAGGCATGACGCTGGAATATGAGGGTGGAAGCAAGCCGGCAGCCCAGAAAGCTGCTAAAGAGCAGAAAGGAAAAATCGAGATCACTTATAGTTCTTATAGTATTAATAAGGGAATAGGGGAGGAAGTCTTTAAATAAGGCACAAGGAACAAGGTACAAGAAGCAAGTAAAGAGGCGAACCCCTTATCTTGCTTCTTGTACCTTGTTCCTTGTCCCTTCTACCCAAGATTGCCCTCAATCTTCTCATCCTCCGCATTCGCCAGTACCACAGACGTCATTTTCTTCAGTGGATTTTTATGGTCCTCGCTGTATTGGCGGCGGGCTTCAATAACATCCAGACAAGTGTAAATGGCTTTTAGGTAAGATGAATGATCTGCCAGGTTTTTTCCGGCAATATCGAAAGCTGTTCCATGATCGGGTGATGTTCTTATTCCTCCAAGCCCGGCTGTGTAGTTCACGCCTTCGCCTGATGCCAGCGCTTTGAATGGTATCAACCCCTGGTCGTGGTACATGGCCAGCACTGCGTCGAATTTAGCCTGCAGGTTGCGTGCAAAGAAAGCATCTGCGCTATACGGTCCAAAGGCCAGCATGTTGTTGTTCTTTGCCTCTTTTATGGCCGGCTTGATGATCGTTTCTTCTTCATTGCCTATAAGTCCTTCATCGCCTGCATGGGGGTTCAATCCCAATACCGCTATTTTAGGCTTGGTGATACCGAAGTCCTTTATAAGGCTTTCGTTCATGATGAACAGCTTGCTCAGGATATTTTCTTTAGTAATGTATTGCGCCACCTGCGAAACAGGTACGTGCTCAGTTACTAGTCCCACCCTGAAATCGCCGGATACCATGAACATTACCACATCCTTAGCGCCATAGGCGTTTTTGAGATAGGGAGTATGGCCGGGGTAATTGAAATCAGCCGACTGGATGTTCTTTTTGTGAATGGGTGCAGTCACCAATGCATCTATCTTGTTTTCTTTCAGCGCCGTAACGGCAGCCTGCAAGGACCGGATGGCATATTTGCCGCCTGTTTCGGTAAGCTGCCCGGGCGTAATGGCTACTTCCTCTTCCCAGCAGTTGACAATATTGATCTGCTTGTGGCTGAGCTTATTTAATTCTTTAAGGCTCTGATAGTTGAAATTGATATCCGGGATTGATTTACGATAGAAGTTAATGACCTTATTCGATGCAAAAACAACAGGAGTACACAGTTCCAGCAGGCGTGGATCGCCCAGCGTTTTAATGATCAGCTCCGCGCCTATGCCGTTCAGATCTCCGATAGACATGCCTATAACCGGCTTATTTTGTGACTGCATGGTTGGTAATAATATAGGGGGCAAAGGTAATTGGTTTATTAGTTTATTGGTTTACTGGTTTATTGGTCTATTGATTTATTAGGGAGATGAGTTACAATTGCCAATCCCATTTCCGGACTTCCAAATTCTGGAACACCAATAAACCAGTAAACCAATAGACCCATAAACTAATAAACCCTCATCGTACTTCTACTAAAAGCTTATACGTAACCGTTAGAGTTATTTACTGTTGCATACTAAGAAATAGTACCTATCGTTTGTATATACAGAAACCATTATCTATTTTGACATTGGTTTTATCGTTGTTTGTGATTAAGATCAATCCTGTGAACCCCGAATCCAAATCGTATGAACGAGAACGCTACACTTGTAAACCCTAGTGATCCCGCTTCTGTAAGGCTTTTGAAGGCTCTTACCAGCCTTTGCATTTCACCTGCAATTTTATTGCGCGCACTTATTTCCGGCCGTGTCAACACACAGCCGAACTCCCGTTTTTGTGCTTATGAAATGCCCGTTTTTTTACCTCTCACGCCTTCTTTTTCATGCGATAACAAAAAAATAACGATTCATCAAAACGCGCATAAACTATGTAAAATATAGACCCTGAACCATTAGTATTAAAATCCAAGATTCAATGTTTATGAAAAAACCCCTACGCTTACTGATTTACTGCATGGTATTCGGCACACTTACAGCCGGATTATTATTTTCTTTTACCGAAAACGAAGGAGAAGAGGGTGAAGGAGGAGAGGAAGAAGAAGGAATTCCAGGTGTACTAAGATCTATGGACCTCTGGAGTGAAATGAGAACCTATCCTAACAAAACCATGAGCCAGACTGCTTATTACCAGTCTTTCGAAAAATCAAAACGCATGAGCCTTGCTGCCCGCAATGCGGAAGCAAGGATATTTTCTACTACAACAGCTCCCTGGACTGCGCTTGCGCCCAAAAATTTTGCGGGCCGCGTAATTTCAATGGGCTTTCACCCTACCAATCCCAACATCATGTGGGCCGGGGCTGCCAGTGGCGGTTTATGGAAAACAACCACGGGCGGTACAGGTGCGCCGGGAGGCATTAACTGGACTTATGTTGAAACAGGATTTCCTGTTTTGGGTGTTATGTCAATAGCAGTACATCCAACCGACCCTAACACAATCTATATAGGAACCGGTGAAGTATATAATGACGGAGCTCCCGGTGGAAGCCCCACGGCCGGTGGTCATATCCGCACTTATCGTGGCACTTACGGCATCGGCATACTTAAAACAACCGATGGCGGAACTACATGGACCAAGGTGCTGGATTATGCTTATTCAAATCTTTCCGGCGTAGCTGATATACTTATTCATCCTTCCAGTCCTAATACCGTATTTGCCGCCACTACAAATGGCGTATTGCGCACAACGAACGGAGGAGCTAACTGGGATACGATACTGAATGTATCGATGGCGATGGATATCTGTTTTAAACCTGGTAACCCATCTGTTCTGTATGCAGGGTGCGGAAATTTTTCAACGGCTGGAAGAGGTATATACAAAACCACCAATTCAACTGCGGCAACTCCTGTTTTTAATTCCATCAATTCCGGTCTTCCTGCTGTGATCAGCGGAAAGATCGCATTGTATATCAGCCCTGCAAATACCAGCATGGTATTCGCCAGTGTGGGTAAAGACCCAAATACTTCAGACGCGTTCGGGCTGTATGTATCCACTAACGAGGGTACGTCGTGGACACAAAGAGTGTCTGCCTCTACTGCAATGGGAGCAAACAGCTCGCTCGGGCAGGGATGGTACGCGCATGATGTGGCAGTAAGCCCCAATAGTACTGACTCTGTGTACTGGGCCGAAATGGAACTTTACCGCTCTATCAATAACGGTTCTTCGTTTTCGAGAGAAACCATCTGGAGCCAATGGAACATCAACTTCACTACGGTTGGTGCAACGTCAGAAGGTACGGCCAGCACTTATGCGCATGCAGACGTACATCGTATTTATATTTCTCCTTTCAATTCACGCACTCTTTTTCTTTGCACCGATGGAGGCATATTTAAAAGTACTGATGCAGGTGATTCCTTTATCGGATTGAACGGAGGTCTCATGACCGCACAGATATATCCCAACATGGCCGTATCCATGCAGAATGCAAACTTCATGATAGGTGGATTGCAGGACAACGAGGGTTTTGTGTATGAAGGCAATGCCGGCTGCCGCAGGATCGGTAGCTTGGGTGACGGTTTTCACGCGGCCATCAGCGCAAGAAATGACGATACTTGCTTTATTGCTTCCTACTATCTGAATATACGAAGGTCAACCAACCAGGCAGTGAGTTGGGCTGCCACTTTAAGCAACGGTAATCCACCAACGGAAACCGCTTGTTTTAATGCGCCTTTTGTGATGTCTTCAGCAGATCCAAACGTTTTGTATGCAGGTACCAACCGCATAAAAAAATCTACCAACAGGGGAGGCTCATGGGCCAATGCAAGTCCCATACTAAGCCATACCGATGCGGCTATATTATATATAGCAGTAGCTCCATCCAACGTGAACACCGTGTATGCTTCTGTAGCGCCCGGCGGCACAGAGAGAAGTAAAATATATAAATCTACCAATGGCGGTACATCTTTTACAGACATTACCGGCTCATTACCTGACAGGTATTATTCAGATATTGCAATTGATGCTGCTAACCCTAACCGCGTAGCAGTTACGCTTTCAGGTTTCGGAAGCTCTCATGTTTACCTCACAAGAGATGGCGGCACAACATGGACGGATATTTCAGGTGATCTGCCTGATATGCCGCACAACACCATCATTTTCGATCCTCATAACCGCAGAACAATATATGTAGGCAACGACCTCGGTGTTTTTTATGCAAATGGAGCACCTGCAGGTTCGGGCGTATTGCCTGGCACTACACCGCTTACATGGACCGCATATAATGAAGGTATAGAAGATGCAATGCTGGTGAGCGACCTGCTGTTGACAAATACCGGCAAGTTGCGCATGGCATCGTTCGGTCGTGGATTGTGGGAAAGAGACCTTGCTCCGTCAAGTATTCTGCCTTTTACATTTAAAGATTTTACAGTAGCTGTTGTTAACGGCGGAAACCAGTTGAAGTGGACTATCACATCTGAGGGTGAGGTTGACCGTTATGAAGTTGAATACAGTAATGATGCAGCTAATTTCAGGAAAGTAAATACGGTTACTGCCATCCGTGGCGGAGGAGATAACAGTTATAATTACCTGCACCCTATCACGAATGATATGGATGGTTTCTATCGCATTAAAATTATCAATACCGATGGAACCTATGAGTATTCGATCGTGCAAACTGTAAAAGCAAAAAAGCTTATTACAAAGCTTACCGCAACACCTAATCCTACAACAGGAATGTTTAAGCTGAAGATCCCTTCAGACAACAAAGGCCCGTTGAACATGCAGGTGTATGATGCGGCAGGAAAGCTGATAGTGATCAAGAGGCTTGAGTTGCGTCCGGGCGCACAGGAAGTGCCGGTGAACATCAGCCATCTTGCGGCAGGCACTTACCAGTTGGTGTGCGAAGGATACCAGGTGAAGTATACAACGAGGATAATAAAGAAGTAAAATAAATAAACCGATCCCTTTGAAAGACATTTTAAGTCAATATCTAAATCAATGTTATGAAAGCTAGATTTAATCCGGGTTCATTGCGTGCGGTGACCTTGCTTGTAATTGCCTTGCTGGCAATTGCAGATGCGGCTACTTACGCGCAGCTCCCGAACTGTACAACTGGTACAACCATGTACTCCATATTTAACAATGTGGGCGGTTCTACCACGGCTGACAGTATGGAAATTAGGTCCGTAAACGTATCCACCGGAGCCGTAGGCGGTTTGATGGGAGGAAGAAGATACTGGGTGCGAAAGCAATCGGGCGGCGGTACCTGGTACTACGGCAGTGCGGGACTTGGCGTTGACATGATAACCAACCGGTTTTATGTAATGACCCAGATGTCTACTGCAATGCAGAAGGATATCATTACCATAAACCCCGTAACAGCAACAATGACCGTTATAGGATCAACTCCTACAGCACCTACTTCGCTGAACAACTATCACTTTGTGAAAGTGGCCGTTTCTCCGAACGGCTATGGATATGCGATAGGCGTTCACCGTGATTCAACAGGTGCTGCATTAACGTTTAACCCGCTCATCAGGTTCACTACCTGCGGCGCAGTACCTACACTTAACTGTTCAACTATTGAGTTGCTCGGGTATTTGCCAAGCACCGGTAATATGTACAAATGGCTGTTGTTTAATGGCGACATTGCCTTTGACATTTTCGGTAACATGTATTTTGCCACGGCTGCTTTTGAAAGAGTGGGCACCATTACAAGGTATACCAATGCCCGCCTGTTCAGAATAGATGCAAGCAATATTCCTTCCACAGCAGGTACCGGTACTATCCCGATGTCATTTGTGGCAGATTACAACGGACTTGACAGTACGGTTATTAACGGTATTGGTCTGGACGGTGGAGGTAATATGTACATAACCACAAGAAGATTTACAGGTGTGCAAACGAACCCTCCGGGGCCGTCAAATTCAGAATTATACAGTTCCCCTTTTCCCGGCGTGGCTAACCTTGTATCGCCATTTGCTCCAATAACTGCAAACTTTTCTGTTGCTGACCTTGCGAGCTGTTATTTTCCAACTACGATCCTGGGAATGAACAGGCTGCAGCTTTCCTATAAATATGAAAGCGGTAAGGTGAACCTGAAATGGGAAACGGGCAACAACAGGGATGTGCTGAATTTTGAATTGCAGCGAAGTGATGATGGGAACGATTTTGAAACCATTGCAAGCATTTCGCCTGCAGGGGCAGATCAATCCTTTGCAACTTATACACATACTGATCCTCAAAGCGGATTTGATAAGCATAAATTCTACAGGATCAGGCAGGTGATGCGTTCCGGCATGAGGTTTTACAGCAATGTGGTGAATGTATCATTCCATAATAAGCTCGGCCTCACAAGCAACGTAAGGCCTAACCCTTTCATTGACCGTGTAGAAGCTAACGTGTGGCTCAAAACTACCAACGCCATTGATGTTCGCATGACCGATCAGAGCGGCAGAACGGTTTACACCAGGCAATTTTCTGGTAAATCCGGTGATAATAAGCTGAACATATCCGGCATAGGAAGGCTTACACCCGGTGTGTATGTAATAGAGTTGCGTGTGCAGGATGAAGTAATAAGAGAGAAGCTGATAAGGCAATAATTTTTTTCAATCATAGCAGTAAGTTTAGCCCGGGCATTTCTATGCCGGGGCTTTTTTTTTAATCCCTACTTTTGTCCCTCCATG
>JBAVMD010000953.1:0-1555 GCA_049689695.1 Chitinophagaceae bacterium
CATTGATCTTGGCATACAAATGATTCAGCATTCCTTTATGTTCGATCATCGCGCCTTTGGGGGCGCCGGTTGAACCGGAAGTAAATATTACATAAGCAAGATCATCCTGGTCCTGATGAACAGTCAAATTATCGTCCGCATATTCACGCGCCATCAATGCTTCAATGTTGAACAGCGAAGCATTCAACGAAGGCGATAATTTTTCCTGCAACACCTCCTGTTTTGAAGACAATTCACTGCTCACTAAAATAACCGGTTCATTCACCTGTTCCAATACCTGTATATAACGGTCTGCAGGATGTGCAGGGTCAAGGGGCAGGTATGCGCTGCCCGCTTTAAATATCGCGAGGAGCGTAATTACAAATTCAATATTGCGCTCACCTAATACAGCCACTAATTTTTTGTTTCCTGCACCGCAATCCAGTAGCGCCCTGGCTAAACGATTGGCGCGGCTGTTCAATGCTCCATAACTTATTTGCTGATCGCGATAATGAATTGCTATCGCATCAGCATTCTTTGCTGCCAGCTCTTCGAATAAATGATGGAAACAGGCTTTTGCAGGCAAGGTAAATTCATTATTGTTCCAGCTGGTAAGCAATTGATGTAAGCGGGGTTCGTCCAGCACTGGCAATTGGGCAATGGGCTGCTGAGGCTCCGACAATATTCCTTTCAAGAGGAGGCGAAAACAATCGGCCATTCGCACGATTGTTTCTTTATTGAAGAGGTGTGCATTGTAATGAAGTGACGCGTTCAGCGTGCTTCCTGTTTCTATCACAGACAATTGCAGGTCGAACATAGCGGCATCCAGTTCAACTGCGTAAACATCTGCCTGCAGGTCTTCGATGTTCAATCTTGCGGCCCCGTTTTGGAGATAGCTCTGTGTAACTGCCTGGCCCCGCAAGCCGCTTGCTTTCGGCATATTGAACATTACCTGGAAAAGAGGGGAGCGGCTGTTGTCGCGCGCAGGCCTTAATCTTTCTACCAGCAGCGCAAATGGAAACGCTTTGTGGTCCAGCGCTTCGAGCGTTGTTTGTTTTACGCGTTCCAGCAATTCAGTAAAAGCAGGATTGCCTGAAAGATCGGTACGCAGCACGATCGTATTTACAAAGTATCCAACAGTTTCTTCAAACTCTGACCGGTTCCTGTTCACCGCAGGCGTTCCTACCAGGATGTCTGACTGGTTAGAGAGCCGGTGCAACAGCACATAAAAAGCAGAAAGCAAAGTAGTGAACAGGGTAGTGCCGGTTGATGAAGTAAGCCGCTTTAGTGATTGCAGCATTTGTTCATCTATCGTAAACGCGTAAGCGCTTCCTTTATATGTCTGATTGGAAAGGTGCGGCCTGTCTGCGGGAAGATCGATGTCTGGCAATTCTCCGGCTAATTTATTTTTCCAGTATTCCCATTCCTTTTCTCCCTTGCCGCTGTTCACGAAGTTAGCTTCCCATCGTGTAAAATCTATAAAGTTTCCCGTTGCAGGAAGATGGATAGGTGCTTCATTTTTATAGGCAGGGTAGAGGACTTTCAACTCGTTCACGAGACCCACTCTCGATGTAAA
>JBAVMD010000954.1:0-3031 GCA_049689695.1 Chitinophagaceae bacterium
GGATTGTGCTGGCCTGCGGCAACGGAAGGCCAATCTATGTTCATTACCCGGCGGATGACCAGGTTGGTCTCGATTCTTGTTCTTTGCCAATGAGCACTGAAGAGTTGGGCCATGCTGTTGATGAAGGTTTTCTTTCGTTTCTGTTTGAAAAATATGGAAGTAACGGTGTCCTGCGATTGCATGCCGATGAACTGATTAGCAGGCACCGACTTCCTTTACAGCGGGTGAATTATGAACTGCAGCGGCCTTTGGCTGATGCAGGCATCAGGTCATCAAGAGACGATCTTGATAAAAAGATTGTGTATCGTTCTTTTGATGAATTGCCATACACAGATATGGAGGAAAGCATAAGTACGCTGCAATATCTTACAGACAGTATATTGCGGCAGGCGCTTTGTTCTATGAACCGTATCGTTATCAGTTTTATGCATCCGGCACATAACGATTTGCTGATTACTACCAGCAGGGATACTGAGAAGCGCACCATTACTTTGGATGATCTTATGTTTTGTGATCTGCGGGAAGGTGGTGCAGATCAGATCATTGTTTACAGATCGGGCGATCGAAAAATCACTTCGGGTATTCAAGCGCTTATTGCTTATCACGCGGTGCATACGCAAGACATCCTGTTGCACGTGCACCTGTTGTTCCCCGTATTGCTGGACGAGGATTTTAAAGCTTGTTATTTTACCAGGAACTCTCCGCGCACAATTGCATTCGGGCTCGAATTATCAAAGGCATTTTCTGATGGACACACTTTTGTATTGCGAAAACAAGAAGGCATCTGGTGCAGGGGTCTAACTGCAGAAGCTGTTATAGATGCCATGTTGAATTGCCAGCAGAAAGCCTTACAAGGCTTACAATCTGTTATGGCCGGTGTTAACGGGTAAATATTCCGGAATACCAGGTTGCTTTACGCCCCCAGTAAGAATCTTCCAGTCTTTTGTATTGTTCGTTCAGATTGTGCTGCGAAAAAATATTTATAAGTTCTGCCGGATCGAATAATTGGATAAATCTTTTTACGTCACTGTTGGAATCATAATTATCCCAGTAACCTTCACTTCCTGTTCTTACCGTTACAAACAAAGGATCGTCCTGTTCAAGCAGGCCGGACATGGTTTGTGCTGCCAGCGGTACCTCGTTCAAAGGAACATGCAGCAGAGAGGCTGCACACCAGATTCCTGCTATTTTAGGAAGTGAAAGTGTTGCAAGCGTCTCGAATGACCCGTCGATTACTTCCAGTCCGCTTTGCTCACACAGGTTGCGCAAAACAGGCGAAGGTTCTATACCGATTGCCTTGAAGCCTTTTTCTTTGAAATAAGAAAGATGCTGGCCCAGGCCACTCCCGATATCGAGAATAACACCTTCTTTATTTTTTATTTTACTGGTGAAGAGTTGCAATAGTTCACAATAATTTCTTTTATCTGTTCTGTTGCGCAGGTTGTCATAGAATAAGGCGTAGTAAGCGTTGTTCCGGCTGATGCGTTCTGAATAGCTCATAGAAAAGAAGTATAGATAAATGTAATCTTTTCCAAAATTCCTTCCAACTTTCAGGAGTAATTGCGGGCAATTAATTGTTATTTGAATAATATCGCCTGCAATTATTTAACCGGATCATCGTTTGCACAAAAAAGCCATCTTAAGATGGCTGAGCATAAAAAAACCTGCAGTGGTCAGCGAGGAAGCATTTTCTCTACCCTCCGCAGGTTTTCCATAATTTCTTCCTGCCATTTTAAATACTGAGGGTTTGTAATAGGCTTATTAAGTCTTTTATCTACGATAAGTGTTATTTCGTTTCCGAAAAGTTCACTCCGGTATTTTATGACTTTCTGTTTCATATCGCAAATTTAATTATTTCTTCTTCACTAAAATTGCTTCCGCTTCGATATTTTTTTGAAAATAAATTATCCGGTTACGTTGTTCGGCGTATATATCAAACTTAATCAACAGTTCTTCGAGATGAATGGTGATAGCCATTCTATACAATCTCATTCTTGAGCTGGTGCTTCCTCTAAAATATATCCATCGTTCAGGGTATTTATTAAAGTAGAGTTCAACTGCATGTACAACAGTTGCGAGAACCTTGTTGCGGTCCCCATTATCTGTAACTGTCCGGTCATTCAGTTTGCCGTATTCATCAATATCTCCAAAGGCGAGATTTACCATGACAGCATCCGGAGGAGAAAAAAGAATTCTTTTCTTGACAGGTCCATTCTTTCCAATGCTGATAAATTCTATCATACAGAGATTATCTGAAATACTGAGTATATCATAGGTCTCATACTTATTTTCCATCAGGATAATGTTTGCGCATGCAAAGGTGTTTGGATGCACAGAACTATCCTCGTGAAAAACAACATGAAATCATGTTATTTTTCACGTGAATGCCAAGGTTGGGGACAGGAGAAACCTGTAGCAGACAATGATTCTGACGCAGGCAGAGCTAAGAATCGGCGGGTGGAGATCGTAAAAATGTGAGATTCAGCGTTACAAAACTTGCGCGCGCTCAATATATTTTGAAACCATTGTGAATGCCAAATTAGTTTTTTTACATTTAATAGCAGTTTAAATTGCCCGGATCTCCGGGCAATCTGTATATTAATCACTTAACCTTAACCAAATTAAAATCATGGCATCAGTTGAAGAATTAAAAAAGGAAGCCGATGAGGCACACAAAAAAATCACTGAAATTGTAAAGGACTGTAAGGAGCATGAAGGCGGAAATTTAGGTGTCGCCATTGGAAGCTCGGTTGTTACAGAGCTTGGACTGGCTATGGCCGACGCTGCCAAAACCCCTAAGACGGCGTTGGCACAAATCGGCAATGGCATACAACATGCATGGCGATGGGTAACACACGCAGGCACTGTAAAAGAAGTAAGTGATGCGTTGCGCCCGTCGTGCGACAAACAGTTAAAAAATGCCATTCAGGATTTTGAACATGCAACAGAACGCTGGAAGAAAGAAGAGGCGAGCATGAAGAAAATGCAGAAAGAATTTGAGGAGCTCCAGGAATCCCGCAAAAAATTACGG
>JBAVMD010000955.1:0-3889 GCA_049689695.1 Chitinophagaceae bacterium
GGATCACTTATTAGGGAAGCCGCAAAAAAATTCGCGGCTTCCCTTTTTTGTACCTGCCAGGTTATAAACCACAGAAACTATTTCTTCCCGTACACATCATAAATTCCACTACCAGCATACTCAGCATCAAGCAGTTTCAACAACCTAGCGCCTTTAATGCATGACCAATGTGCATGATATGTTTTTGCTTTGCTTTCTATTTTTGAAAAATGTATCTGCCAGTTATTGGGAACAGAAAATTTGCCTGAAGATTTTACATCGGTATATTTCATATTACCTACCATGCCATTTACAACCAGCAACCTCCAGTTATAAGAATTGCCCGCACTAAAAATAAATTCCTGGTTTGATTGATGAACATTCATACCAGCATAATTGCCGGTATATACATGATACAGTTGCTGCAAACCGGTAAAATCACTTGTCCATGTGCCGGTAAAATCGGAGGCAGCTATAGCAAACTTGTTATAGTTCACCATGGCGGCCATGGGTTTTAGCAAATCAGTTTCACTATCCCACCGGATGGTTTCAGGATCAAATTTGAAATTTTGTATAAAACTATTTTTATCAGGAGCAATAAATTCGAGCCAGCCCGTTTCCCCCTGCCTGTACAAAACAATAAAAACATCTTTACCACTGGCATTTTCTGTAGCAGTGCCCATACCCAGGTAAGGCCTGTTATATGAAGTTATATAAGCAGTTTTATAATTTCTCAGGTTGCTATACCGTGGCGCTACCAGTATATTCCATGCGGCAGTGGTCAATGGTTCAGGGTCCGCAGGAAAGATGGTGCCCTCTTTTGGATAATGAATCAGCACTTTGATGTTATCCTTTGTTACAGTTACCCAATCTGCCTGTTCGGTGGCTGTCCACCCATCATCAAAGTTGGTGATGTTGAATGCAAATTTTCCTTGTATGGCAGGTTGTGATATTACGGACTTTTGTACAGGGGATTTTGCGGCATTGTTATTTTTATCTTCCGGAGGTTGTTTAATATCTATTGATTCAATAAAGTTTGTCACCTCTTTTTCATACTCATCGGTATTAGTAAGTATGATAAGATTTATCATTTTTTTAAACCCGCTGGAGGTTACCAGCACAACAATACCTTTATTGCCGTCGCTTTCAAATGGTGAATAGCCGCTGTGCACCTCCCACCCATCTTCGGCTGCTGCAGGTTGCATTTCAGGCGCAGTGAAAACCGTTACCATTTCCTTTACAAGCGACGACCATGCCAGATCAAAATTTTCTTTCGCATTGGCCGTGCCGGGTATTGCCTTATACAATATGATATGGCAGTAAGTTCCTTTGTTGGCATTTTCTTTTGAAAATTGAATGGCGTTTTCAGTTTTTTCTTTTTTCCATGACTTGGGCGCAGTGTAAGTGGCAAGGTCGAAGATTTCTTTTTGTGCAAAGCTGTTTGCCGCCAGTGCACAAAGGGCAAAGAGCAGTGTTATTTTTTTCATTTTTAGCAGTATGATCAGGTAAAGATGCACATGTAAGCAATTACTTGCAATCCTGTAAAACAGGATATTTTCAGGAGGCCCGTGCTGAATATGTACGATTGTATCAAAATGTGCTTGTATAGCCGGTAGAAGGAAAACGGCAGAAACAGGATTTATGTCATTGGAATAGCCCTTTTGGTATAAAAGATTTGATATTTAGTATAACACGGGCTTAATTCATTGAAAAATCAGCAGCGTATGAGAAAGACTACAATGTTAATTCTTGTTGCGTTTTTACCTGTGTTTGTCATAGGCCAGCAAATACTCCCAGGTAGTTCCCATCTCGAAAATAAATGGATACAGAACAGCACTTATAAAATGAAATGGTTCATGATGATCAGCGATACTGCCACGAAAGAATTGGGAGAAATTATTACTACAATTAAGAAGCAGGATCAAACAGTCATCGTTAGTCAGCAGGTTAAAATAAACGGTATGCCAGATCCGTGGATGGACTCTACAGTAGCAGACTTAAAATCTTTCGCGCCAATTTACCATTCCTCGTCTAACAGGCAAAGGACTATGCAATTGCAATTTAAAGGGCCATTGGTTTCCGGGTCGTATACAAATAATATGAAAAAGACAACGGAGAATATTTCCGATACCGCTACCGGAAGTTTTTTTGACTCTAATATCTATCCCAATTTGCTTGCATGGCTTCCTTTGAAACCGGGATTTAAAGCCGATATTCCAGTATACAATTGGAATAGTGTTTCAGAACATGGTGTTGTAAATGTAAAAGTGGAAGATGTGAAGGAACAAAATTATCTGCTTAACAATGGACAAACCGTCCCTGTATTCGTCATAAGTGTGAAAGATGAGATCAGTAAATCTTCAAGCACGTACTTCATCGGCAAATCCGATCGTAAAACATATGAGATCCGTACAAGCGCCGGTCCGCGAAGGATGTTAATGAAACTGGTTGAGTGATTTACTTCGCTGATGACCGCAAACCTTGTTCACGCAGGTCATTGAAAAACCAGAAAAAAATAAAAAAGCAGTTAGGGATTGTAACTGTTTTTTTTTGGTTTTAATTTGCGGATCATAATTCTACATCATGCGGTACCTCTTTGTCACGGTTTTATTTTGGACGAATATTTTCTGTCAGACTTCTCAATCGGGCTGGCCTGAATACAACATTTCACAAGCGTTGGATACTGCTAAATTTCTGAAGCAAAATGAACTGGAAAAAAAGTTTAAAGACATCATACCCGGCTTTGAATCTAACCGTGCGCGGCTTACTTTAACAGATAGCGGAAACAGGATTTCCCCAAGGGAATTGCAAACACCGGATTTCCCGATGCCTTGCTACTGTAACATGACAGATGATACGCTGCACATAGTTGTTGCTGCAGGAATGATGGCAGGATTAGGTGTAGACATTGCTTTATTAAACGACCGCTTTAATGCATCTTACATTCAGGAAGCCGATGGCATGGAAATATTCAAACTTCAACAGAATGATTCTACATATACTGATCGCGTAAAAATTCCGGCAGCAGTTCAAAAGTTAACCTTGTTGAAAACACCTGAATTTAAAAATAAGGAAATGATCAACGGGTCATTTGAAGGACAGTTTAGCACTTTTTATCAAAGGGAGTCCGCGGATGAGGTGATAAAAAGAAACTATAAAGCGAAGATATTTTTCAGATGTATATTGAATCGGCAAACCGAATAAATAAAACTATTCCGCTACGGTATATTGAACCTGCTTTGTAATCTTTGACGAACTTCCGTCTGCTTTCGTGTATTCAATAGTAACCGGGATGGAATGTTTACCTGGCTTGCCAGATACCGTTTCCTGGTATTCAGCCACTCCATCAGGGAGAACATCGACTTTTCGGCCATTTATCCGGATGGTTGGATTTGCGGACAAGGAAAATGCACCTACTCCCGCGTATATTTCCAATGGCTGTCCACGTTTTAAATAACTGCTGTTTTGGGAAATGATGGCTGAAAATTGTTCATAATTTCCGCAATCAAGGACAGTAGTTATATTATCGATGTAATCCACTAACATGTTCTCAGTGATCAATACATCGTTTTCAATTTTATTCAACATTACCAGTGCTTCTAATGCCGTTGTGTTCTTAAAGTAAGAAGAAACCGTATTTACTTTCGCCATCGCTAAAATATCTTTTTGTTGACCAGATTCTTTTAAAGAATAAATAGGAAATCCTTTTTGTAATTCCAGGATATTTTTATGCATGGAGGCATAAAATCCCGTGTCCTTTTTTAATTCTTTATCCAAAACCTCAAATGTCTGTTCACTAAATCTGGTAATCTTTAATGATAATTCACTTGCCTTATGCTTTTTTTCAAACACAAGTTCCGCCGCGCGCTTATCATCTTCGTCAAAAGCCTCTTTATAGTTTTCCAGTTTC
>JBAVMD010000956.1:0-10277 GCA_049689695.1 Chitinophagaceae bacterium
CGTAAAGGTGCCGCCAAAAAAGGTGCCGCCAAAAAAGGTGCAGCTAAAAAAGGCGCAGCTAAGAAAGGTGCTTCCAAAAAAGGTGCAGCCAGGAAAGGCGCAGCTAGAAAAGGTGCATCCAAAAAAGGCGCCGCTAAAAAAGGCGCAAGAAAAGGTGCATCCAAAAAAAGTGCTTCTAAGAAAAGCGCACCTAAAAAAGGCGCGGCTAAGAAAGGAGCATCTAAAAAAAGCGCAGCCAAAAAAAGCGCTCCTAAAGCTGCTTCAAAGGGCGGTAACAGAGGTGGTGCATCTAAAGCCGCTGCTGCTAAACCGGCTGCTCCCAGGAAATCGCGCAAATCAGCCAATACAGGCTCTTCATCAGGTTCTTCATCTTCGGGCGACAACTACAACACGCCAACGGAAATGCCGGCATCTGATAATACTTCCGGTGGAGAAGGATCAAACAATACCAACGATTAAGAGAATTCCTGTTGACGATATCAACCTAATGAAAGCCTCGCCAAGCGGGGCTTTTTTATTTGAACGAATTCATAACGTCAATCACACTCTGTACATCTTCTTCAGTATGCGCAGTTGAACAGGGCAGGCTCAGTGTGGTGCGGTGTATTTCTTCCGAGACAGGAAACTTCTTACCATCAAATAAATTACGCAATGCAGGTTGATGGTGAGGAGGCACGGGGTAATGTATTTCGGTGCCAATACCTTGTTCATTCAGGTATGTTTTTAAAGAATCTCTTTTGTTATGCCTCACGGCGAAAATGTGATATACATCAAAGCCATCTGCATGAACTGCCGGCTTGATAAACTCATTGCTCAACCCTTCCATATAAAGAGATGCGAGTTTTCTTTTGTGCAGGTTGATCTCGTCAAGCTTCTGCAGTTTTACCTGCAGAAAGGCAGCCTGCAACTCATCGAGCCTGCTGTTGTATCCTATCTCTTCATTGTGATATTTTTTTTTAGATCCGTAATTGCGCAGGGTCCGTATGTCTTCAGCTAAGGCTTCATCCCCGGTAAGCACCGCACCGCCATCTCCCAGGCATCCCAGGTTTTTTGTAGGATAAAAACTGAATGCCGCGGCACTGCCGAAAGTGCCGCACAAACGTTCTTTATATTTTGCGCCGTGCGATTGCGCGCAGTCTTCTAAAAGCACAAGGCCGTGCGCTTCACAAATGCTGCTGATCGCATCCATAACACAGCACTTCCCATAGAGATGCACCACCAATACCGCGGCTGTATTTGAAGTGATGGCTTCTTCAATTTTTTGAGGGTCGATATTATATGTATTGATATCCGGTTCAACCAGCACCGGTTGCAGCCCGCAATGAAGTATGGATAAAATGGTAGCTATGTACGTATTGGAAGGAACAATCACTTCGCTTCCCTGCTTTAACCGGAGCGCTTTTAAGGATAGAACAAGTGCGTCAAGCCCATTTCCTACCCCGATACAATAAGGCGTGTTATGATAAGATGAAAAATCTTTCTCAAACTGTTGCACCTGCTCTCCCAGGATATACCAACCGCTTGAAATTACTTTTTCAAACTGCCGGCGGAAGTCTTCCGTAAAAGCTTTATTTACGCGCTTCAGGTCCTCATAAGGTACCATTAGCCATTACGGTTTCGTAAGGAACGTAAATGTAGTCGGTGGCATCATACACGGTAGAAGCAAATGCAAGCAGGATGGCATCTGATGAAAAATGATGCATGGTATGCCAGTCGCAGGTATCTATGATGAGACATTGATCGGGGCCATTCAGTAGATAGCTTTTTTCAATTTTACCATCATTTACCGTAACAATACAGTTGCCTACCAGGCAGATAACAGCGTGCTCTGTATTGTGATGGCGGTGTCCCCCACGTGCAACGCAGGCCTTCTGAATATAGAATATCCTCTTCACCGGAAAAGGAAGAAGTTTCTCAAGATTGTCGAGAATAGTCAAACTACCCCGGCTATCCCTGATGTTTTTCAATGTGAGCAACGTAGCCATGCACTTGCCTTGTGGTTAACAAAAAGGGCTTTAGCGTAGGAGATTAGCGGGTAGTTTCGTCTATTAAGTCAAGTACTGCCGTGTCGATCTTAATATCAAACTTTCTTGCAAGCAATTTATCGGTTTTTTTCAAGGCCTCAAAATCCTTTACCGTAAGTATTTTAGGATTGCTGCCTCCCTGGCTCCAATCGATGTAGCGGTAATTTTCGGGTATAACGCTGTCTTTGAAGGGAGAATTCATTATAAGCGTGGGAATCAGGTACTCATCCGGCGCCCAGGTAAATTTTGAAAACCTCCTTAACCGGGTATTGAGCTTTATAAATTTCATCAGGTACAGCGCGCATTCCACAGAAATGGTCCACCAGGTAGCGCGTTCGCCTCCATATAGAGTGTAATCGAGCGGAAATTTTCTTTTTGGGAGAATAGAGTTAATGACTGCCTGCAATTTGTAACGTCCCTTGAAATCAAAATCGGTCATGTGATACTGATGTATCCTGATGGCAGCCCGCTTCCACCAGTCAGACCCAAACTCTTCAAAAGCAAGAAAATTTTTTCCAGGTCTTGCTTCAAAAAAAGAATGAAATTCCCGGGTGGATACAAGGGGATAGTCCTGCCCGCTCATGCAACTTATAAAATCGTATTTACGGCCGGTATGCATGATCTCATCCATGGAGTTCAATACGGCCTGCGTAAAGCTGAAGCCTGCCCACCGAACCTTTTTACGGTCCTTTATGAAATATACGCGCTCAATATTTCCAAGATATTCAAACGGGCCGATGGGAAATTTGCTGTCGAGATGAATATAAAAATCAAAATCAGGATGGCTCAGCTTCTTAACCAGCCGCTCTATCTGCGCCGGGTCTTTGTAAGCCATAATGAGGTGAGCCATTCTCATGAGTGTAGATATTATAAATGCATTTTACTTTCGGCATTGAAAATAAAAAAGCCGTTCTGAATGAGAACAGCTTTTTTAAAAAAATTCATTTTTCTTATGATATTTTTTCAACCTGCATATAGTTCAACTCCACAGGAGTAGAACGGCCGAATATCTTTACAGTTACTTTCAATTTCTTTTTCTCGTCGTTCACTTCTTCGATAATGCCGTTGAAATCGTTGAAAGGTCCTTCGATGATCTTGATGGTCTCTCCTACTATGAAAGGCTCGCTCATGCTCATGCCGCCGGCTTCCGCCATTTCATCCATTTTGCCGAGCATCTTGGCTACTTCATGCTTGCGGAGAGAGATAATGTTTCCGTGAGAGCCTTTTCCATCCGTAAGAAAATGCATTACGTTGGAAATATTGCTGATGATGGCGATAAGTTCATCTGTAAGCTTACCATCCTGCACTTCTATCATCACGTAACCGGGATAATAGTTTCTTTCGCGCATCACTTTTTTGCCGTTCTGAACCTTGTAAACTTTTTCTACGGGAAGAAACACCTGTTTTACAACATGGTCCCATCCCCCGCGGGAAACTTCCTTATCAAGATATTCCTTCACTTTACGCTCTTTGCCACTCACCACCCTTAGCACATACCATTTGGTATTGGCATCCTGGGTATTGGTATCCTGCTGTTGATTGACTGTTTCCATTATTTTGAAAAGAATGAGTATATGAGTTTTAAAACAGAGTTTGAAGCCAGGTCCATTATCCATACCATTGCAGTGATGAGTACGGTAGCAATCAATACAATCAAAGTAGATTGCTGCAGCTGTGTCCAGGTAGGCCAGGTTACTTTGTTCATCAGCTCATTGTACGACTCGCTGAAGTAAGTTGATACTTTATTCATAAGTACTTATTGTATGCACGGGCACCAGGATTCGAACCCGGATCAAAGGTTTTGGAGACCTCTATTCTACCGTTGAACTATGCCCGTATTTTAGTTTCGCAAGGCCCGGATCAAAGGTTTTGTCCCGATAGCTATCGGGATCATTCTACCGTTGAACTATGCCCGTATGAAAGCTAAGAGCTATTCCGCAAGGACGGAACAGCTCTTAGAATAGAATATTGCAAATATATAAAAAGTATTTGCATTGCTTTGGGCCAGGCTAAAGCCCGACTTAAGCTTATTTTAAAATTTCAGTCACCTGTCCGGCACCCACAGTACGTCCACCTTCGCGAATCGCGAATTTCAAACCTTTTTCCATGGCGATCGGAGCGATCAGCTTCACAGTCAGGTTGGTGTTATCACCAGGCATTACCATTTCAGTTCCTGCAGGCAGTTCGCACTCGCCTGTAACGTCCGTTGTACGGAAGTAGAACTGAGGACGGTATTTATTGAAGAATGGAGTGTGACGTCCGCCTTCTTCTTTGCTCAGTACGTATACTTCGCCTTTGAATTCAGTGTGCGGAGTGATAGAACCGGGTTTGCAAATTACCATACCACGACGGATCTGGTTCTTTTCAACACCACGCAACAGAAGACCTGCGTTATCACCAGCTTCACCTTCGTCAAGCAACTTGCGGAACATTTCCACACCTGTTACTGTAGAAGTGAGCGGCTTTTCTGTGAAACCTACGATCTCAACGCCTTCCTGTACTTTGATACGACCTCTTTCGATACGTCCGGTAGCAACTGTACCACGACCTGTGATTGAGAATACGTCTTCAACAGACATAAGGAATGGCTGATCAACCGGGCGGGGAGGCAGCGGAATGTATGTATCAACTGCGTCCATCAATTCTTCTACAGCTTTAACCCACTTGTCTTCACCAGCGAGTGCGCCTGTAGCAGAACCTTTAATGATCGGCGTGTTATCACCATCGAAGCCGTAGAAGCTCAGCAGTTCGCGGATCTCCATTTCAACGAGTTCCAGCAGTTCAGGATCATCAACAAGGTCAACCTTGTTCATGAACACCACCATGCGGGGAACACCCACCTGGCGGGCGAGCAGGATGTGCTCTTTTGTTTGAGGCATCGGACCATCTGTAGCAGCGACAACTAATATAGCACCGTCCATCTGGGCGGCACCAGTGATCATATTCTTCACATAGTCAGCGTGACCAGGACAGTCAACGTGAGCATAGTGACGGTTAACCGTCTGGTACTCAACGTGTGCCGTGTTAATCGTGATACCACGTTCCTTTTCCTCAGGTGCAGCATCAATTTCATCATATTTTTTTGCTGTCGCCATACCTTTTGAAGCCAAAATAGTGGTAATAGCGGCAGTCAAAGTGGTTTTACCGTGGTCGATGTGACCGATGGTACCAACGTTAACGTGAGGTTTGTCCCTCTTGAAGGTCTCTTTTGACATCGTTATCTGTTTTTAGTTGCGGTTTTACAATTGTTATCTATAGTGAATTTGAATTGAATCCCGACAGTTGCCGGGGGATTGAAATTGACTCCGACAACAATCAATTCCCTTTATTCTTTCCAAATTTCAAAAAATCTTCGAGCCGTTGATGAGAATTGAACTCACGACCTCTTCCTTACCAAGGAAGTGCTCTACCACTGAGCTACAACGGCTTAAATAGTCATTGAGTCAGTGAATCAGGTCATTTTGGTCACTGGTCATCAAGTCATTTTCCAATTACTTTATTGACTCAACGACTTATTGACCCAATGACTCAAAAAAGAGCGGAAGACGAGGTTCGAACCCGCGACCTACAGCTTGGAAGGCTGTCGCTCTACCAACTGAGCTACTTCCGCGATTAATGTGAAAATTTGAAAATTTGAAAATGGCTCAATGAAGAGCTATCGCAATTCAAATCTTCATTTTAAAGAACTTATCTGCTTATGAGCTCAATTTTCACATTGTTCAATTGAGCCATTTTCTCATTATCTCGTGGGCAGGAGAGGATTCGAACCTCTGAAGTCGAAAGACAGCGGATTTACAGTCCGCCCCATTTGGCCGCTCTGGAACCTGCCCTTTGCTCTTGCTGAGCCACTTGCCGGAATCGAACCAGCGACCTACTGATTACAAATCAGTTGCTCTACCAGCTGAGCTAAAGTGGCCTGATTATCACTAAATAATGAACTACCCCCATTTTTGGGAAGGCAAAGGTAAAGGAATTTGTGAAATACAAAAATTCCCAAACCAATTTTTAAATGGAAAACAATGATTTATCGAAGGTGGGCTGCAACTAACGAGAAGGTGGAAAAGAAGATAGGTTGAAAAGATGACCGGACGGGCAGGTTGCTGTGAACAATTTTCTTAACCCGTATCAACTTCTCAACCTATCACATAACTTATGCTGCGGACAGCTTGTCTTTCTTTTTTTTGATTTGAACAACCAATGATTCAAGTGCGGAATCGAAAGATTCTTCGAACGATTTGGAAGAAGCCTTCACAAATAATCGCTGGCGCGGAACATGAACCTTGATCTCTGCAATTTTGTCTTTAATGTTGTGAACTACGTTGTCTAGTTTTAAAAAAACATCTACTTTGATGATCCGGTCATGAAACGTGT
The DNA here is from genome assembly GCA_049689695.1 of Chitinophagaceae bacterium. Lineage (GTDB taxonomy): Bacteria > Bacteroidota > Bacteroidia > Chitinophagales > Chitinophagaceae > DASPKM01. Next base: position 6,396 of record JBAVMD010000956.1, read on the forward strand.
TTAGTTTCTTCAGTTTTGTGGCAACATATTCCTTTAACTTGCCATCCGCATCAAAGTGTACAGTCTGGATGTTTACATTCATATCAATGCCAATTTTAATCAGTGAAACAATAAGAAAAGAGCTTAGTGTGTAGAAACCTGCATAGGCACATTATTGAATAGCTATGAAGTTAGTTTATACGGCCTGTTATTCCAAATAAACGGCCATCAAAAATGGCCTCTGATCCATTAAAATTCAGGCAGAATTTTTTAATGATTTAGAAGGTTCACGAACCGTAGATCGGTTAAACTGCAATCTTGTTGAACTCATACCAAAAAGTTACGCCTTTGGATGCGCTTTTTTGTGAACATCTTTTAGCTTTTCGATGGTATGATGCGTGTATACCTGGGTGGCGGCAAGGCTGGAATGGCCCAGCAATTCCTTCACTGAGTTAAGATCGGCGCCATTGTTCAATAAATGAGTAGCGAAAGTATGGCGCAGCACGTGCGGGCTTTTTTTCTGCACAGTGGTCACCAGCTTCAGGTATTTTTTTACAGCTCTGTATACATATCCCGCATATAAGGCTTTACCCCCTTCGGTAACCAGTAATTGATCAGCCTGCTCAGCTTCTCGTTCCTTCTTTTCTGTAATATAGGACCTGATCGTTTTTATCAGTTCAGGGCTCAATGGTATAATGCGTTCCTTATTTCCCTTGCCCAGCACTTTTATGATTTTCCTTGACTCGTCTACCTGGCTTTCCCTTAGCGCAATCACTTCTGCAGAGCGCAATCCTGTATTGTAAAGCAATTCAATCAGCAGCCGGTCTGTTCGCCCCTGCCAGTCGTCGGTAAACTCAACATGTTTCAACAGGTTCGACGTTTCTTCCTCCTTTACAAATACCGGCATCCGTTTTGGCACTTTTGGCGAGCTTACCTGCGTCATTGGTGTTTGGGCAAGCGAACCCATTCGGATATGGTATTTGAAAAAAGATTTCAGCGATGATATTTTTCTGTTGATAGAACGCGATCCTAACGCATCGCCATCTTTCATAGATGCCAGCCAGCTACGTATGATGGAGGGCGTTAGCTCGCTCAACTGCACATTGGCAAGATCAAATTCTTGTTCCAGGTATTTACAGAATTGCAACAGGTCATCAGTGTAAGACCGAAGCGTATGCGCCGAATAGCGCTTCTGGTATTTGAGATAGTCGGCAAATGACCGGACAGCTTCAGGTAAGTACATGCTCAAATGTACAAAAGAGTACGGCAGTTTAAAACACGCTTAAAAAATGCACTGGTCTGGCAGCCGCGCAAACCGTTGATTGAATGTAGTGTTGAGGAAGGCCCTGAACAGGTTCACATTGCTGATGCTGTCGTAGAACTGCTGATAATTTTTACCGGGCAGGTACACTGATGTAAAATTGTCGTTCACATCCCTGCAAATCTGTTCCGGCCGGTCCCTGTAGCCATGATCGCTCATTAGTATGATAGCAGCCTGCTGATTACTATTGTGCATGATCGTATCCACCATTTTCAGCATCACCTTGTTTGTATATGCCAGGTATTGTACGTAAGTCGTTTGCCTTTGAATACCTGTAATGCCCGGACTGTAAAAATTAATCCCTGTTTCTTTGCCCATGCTGTCCAGTAAATAAGGCCAGTGCGGCATCAGCACATGGGTATAAATAAATCTTGGCTGAGTATCCTTCACCGATGTTGCATTATTTGTAAGCCGGAGCAATCTTTGATTGCCGTCTTTATAATCATCCTGCAGCAGAAAGGCCAGCCATTTAATACGGGGAGCAAGCTTGATGTGTATCTGCCATCCGAGGTCGGTATTGATACTGTTCCACATGGTCTTGGCGGTGATCAGCCGCAGGCGCATGGGCAACAGATCGGTTTTGAATTGCCCGGGCTGCCCTCCTAAATTGAAAATTGAGTGGTTCATGAACCTGTAACCATGATCGTTCAGCAGTTGCATGGTGGCGCTCTGGTTCACTATGTTCTCCGATCGGGTATAGTCTTCTGCAACCAGCTTCCGGTGGAAAGCGGGCATGTAGTCCATAGCGAACAATGAAGCTATTGAAACCGGTGTTGCGGAATAATTGCTCGATGGCTTTGCCGCAACAAAAAAACCTTTTTGCCGCAGCGCTGTTTCGAAAGGCTCATTGTTATAATGAAAGAAATCGCGCAGCATTCTGCTGCCGGAATATTCGTCCATCACAATAAGATAGATGTCTGGTCTTGTGCAGGTATCGCATTTTGTGTACGACTGCCGGGCTGTTGCAGGAACCACCGGACTTCCAGGACCACGTACTGCAATGGTTGCAACGTCTACAACAAGATATACCAGCAAAACACAATTGATAAAGAAGTTGAGCCTCGGAAAATCCTTTTTCGTTCTCCTGAAATAAATGCACAACGCCACTATAATTACCAGCATCAGCGGCAATAAAATGCTGTATCGCGATAAGAGATTAAAAGCGCCTCCCTTTAGTGCATCTTTTATAGAGCCATAAAAAAGATAGAAGAGAAAAGCAATTGTAGTAATGATTCCGGCCTTGATGGGGGAACGGGTGATCTTCTTAAAAAGTAAAAAGAAAAGGAAGCCTGTAAGAGCGCCCACCAGGAAAAATATCAGCAGGTCTTTAAATGGTATCAGGCCTATGTTCTCACTATATCCGTGCAATAGAAAGAACAGCAGCAGCAGCAAAAAGTGAAGGGGAAAACGTTTTAAGAACATGGAAAATTTTGGATTTTTGTCCCGATAGCTATCGGCAGGGAAATTGTCCGGTTACGTTCAATATCAATTTCCAGGTTTCCCGATTGACAATCCAAAATACGGGCAAATAGGTATTAATACAAAAAGGTCGCAATAATGCGACCTTTAAAATTATATGGCATGCCATCGTTAACGCTCAACTTGGCCAGTGGCCAGTTGCTGACGATAGACTGCTTTCAACACCTGTCCACGACGCCTTACGGAAGGTTTGGTGTAAGACTGGCGCTCTCTTAATTGAAGCAATATCTTCGCTTTCTCAAATTTCTTTTTGTACTTCTTGAGCGCTTTGTCAATGTTTTCGCAATCTTTAGAATCGATGATCAGCATTTTATATACCTCCTTAGGTAGTGTTTTAGGGCAGCAAAGATAGAGATTTTCAGGAAAATACCAAAGCGAAACCTAATTTGCAATTATGTTTACGGGCATTATTGAAACTACCGGTAAAATTGTTTCCATAGATCAGCAGGGCGAGAATAAAAGCTTTTTTATCGCCTCCCCTATTTCATCGGAATTAAAGGTTGACCAAAGTGTAAGCCATAACGGGGTTTGCCTGACCGTGGAAGAAGCTATTGATAACCAACACCGTGTAACAGCCATCCGGGAAACGCTCATCAAAACCGAGCTTAACAGTTGGGAGCCGGGCACCCTTGTGAATCTGGAAAGATGCCTTAAGTTCAATGGCAGATTGGATGGCCACCTGGTGCAGGGCCATGTAGATTCCACGGCAGTTTGCACAGCCCGTACCGAAATGAACGGCAGCTGGCAATACAGTTTTGAATTCCCGGAATCGTTTGCTGCTTATATCATCGAAAAGGGCTCTGTTTCAGTGAATGGCATCAGCCTTACCGTTTTTAATGTCACCGGCAAACAATTCGATGTAGCCATCATTCCTTATACTTTCCATCATACCAATATTCAATACGTTGAACCGGGTAAAAGCGTGAACCTTGAATTTGATATGATCGGTAAATATGTAAACCGATTGATTAGTTTGCAAGGCACAAGGGACAAGGAACAAGGCACAAGGCACAAGGCGCAAGGATCGTAGCTTCTTGTGCCTTGTGCCTTGTGCCTTGTGCCTTGTGCCTTGTGCCTTGTGCCTTGTGCCTTGTGCCTTGTGC
>JBAVMD010000957.1:0-8256 GCA_049689695.1 Chitinophagaceae bacterium
GATCTTGATTCCCTCACTATGGCTGCTGAATTCAGGCGCGTACATACATTGTATAGTAGTGATACCATTACTGAAAGTTCCCGTATGCGTTACGAACAATGGATATTCAAACACGTAAGTTCCTTTAGGCAAATAATTAAAAAAGAAATTCGTGCTGGCGTCTTTCGTGCTCTCATAATAACCCAATCCACCCTGCCATTTGTAAGAACTGATCACATTCACAGGCTCCAGTGACGAAGCACGCATATCTTTCATATGCACATATTCCATATCGCGGTCGGCGCGCAGCTCAATGCGTACTTTTATTTTATCGCCAACTTTTAAAGTACTATTTTCTTCCACCGGTTCCAGTACCGGCCCGCGATCTGTATTGCGTTCGATAAATAATTTCTTCGAGAGCTTAAGCGGAGTGGAGGCAGTAGTGATGTTCTCCATGTTCTCGAAATACTGCCAGTAAACTGCACCCCATGATGTTTTATTAGCAGATTTTGCTGTAGCAGCATTGTTTGTTTGCGTAATGTTCACCGAAATATCGCCCATACTGTTGTTGATAGCTGCCGCATCAAATACTTTTTTGAAATAGCCGGTACCAGCTTCGGCCTTTTGATCGCTGCTGTTGACGGTTTTATCACCCAGTTTTATTTGCACAAGCGGTTCAGCGCTCAGCCAGTCGGACCCTTGCAATAACAAAGCATAGCATGCCTCAGCTGTTGCTTTGGTATTGCTCCAGCTATTTGTTTGTTTGTTCCTGAGCAGCCAGGTTTTTAAATTATCTACAGTGGAGTGATCTTTCGTGATATCAGCGAACGCTTCTATCAGTAACGATTGCGTTTCTATGGGAGCCTCGTACCAGTAATAACCGTTGGTTACCTCTTTCCAGTACATGCCTTTTTCATCGTTTATAATGGCATTTTCTTTCAGCGATCTTAAAATATCCTGCGGAGTCTTCGCGTCTCCTGTGCGATGCAATGCAAGCGCGATCATTCCCTGCATATACTTGCTGCGCGCCAGCCAGAATTGCCGGGATTGGTTTAGATAATAATTGTAAGCGGGGGTACTTGCTTCAGGCAGCGCCACCTGTGTAAAAAAGCTGCGCATGTATAGGTAATTGATCTGCGTATAATCCAGTTGATCTTTTTTCAGTTCACGTTTCGATTTCACCAGGTAATCATAATCCTCTTTTATTTTATTGTCCAGGTAACGAAGTCCGTTTTCTGCTATTTCATTGATCAATGTCTTGCCTTCTTCTGGAAGTGCGTCTAATTTTTGAAGATGACCAATGCCTGTAAGAATGTATTGTGTGATATATCGGTCTTCGTATTCACTGCCGAACCAGCTAAAGGCGCCGCTGCGCAATTGCCTTTGTTTTAAACGCGTAAGGTTCTTTTCCAGTTCATTGCCCATTTTTACCAGGTCAAACAGCAGTGCCAGGTTTTTCTTTTGCTGTGATTCATTCTTTGCATCCAGCACCCATGGTGTCTCCTGCAATAAAACTGATTTCAATTCTTCATTCTTTTGCAGGCCGGATAACATCTCGGTGGTATCAGATCTCCATTTTTCAAACACCTCTTTAATGCGCGGAGAAGCATTTATAATTTTAGCTGCAAGCGTATTTGCATATACGCGGTTCCATAATTGCTCTGAACATTCGTAGGGAAATTCCATCAGGTAGGGGAGTGATTGCACTGCATACCAGGCGGGATTGCTGGTGAACTCGAGCGTTAGCGCGTGATGCGCTAAAGTTTTATGCTTATCGCTCTGAAGCAGTTTTTCGAAACGGAAATTTTTGGTGTCTTCACCTTTTACATTCAGAGGCAGGCTTTCTGTTACCATCATCCTGTTGGTCAACACAGGAACAGTGTTCTCCTCACCATCGCTGATGTTTCCGGATTGTGCAATAAAACGAACGCTTACCGGCCCGTTGAATCCGTACGGTATTTGTGCGGTAAATTTAACAGGCGTGCTTTGGCCTGCGCCTACAGTGAAATTATTGAAACGAATGCTTTTCAGCCATCCTGAAATTGGCTGATTGGTGGTAGCGTCAATGAACTGCATACTTACATCTCCTTTTATTTCTTGGTCGCTCATGTTCACCACCTTGGCGCTGAGGTCTATGCGATCTCCTTCTCTTAAAAACCTCGGGATGTTCGGTTGCACCATCAGTTCTTTTTGTGCGATGATACTTTTTTCAGAATAGCCCATTGCCAGGTCTTTGGTGTGTGAAAGCATCATCCATTTCCATTGCGTAAGCGCATCGGGCATGGTGAAGCTGAATTCTATATCACCGGCAGAATCTGTTTTAAGTTCGGGCAAGAAGAAAACAGTTTCATTGAAATTTTTACGTACCTGAACCGGCGGAGGTTCCTGGTTATCTGGGGGCCTTTGGTCAAAAACAATTTGTGTAGCCCCGTGCTCTTTGTCAAGGTTCATGTAATAAGCCCCAAGCCCGGGGGATGGTTTAAACAATCCATTTTCCTCAACGTAGATAGTATCTTTCATTAGTGCTTTTGAACCGTCCGGATCACTATTCCAATCGGGTACCTGCAGGGTTCTGGGTTGCCCTACTAAGCCGTACAGGTTATTGTATCCACCTATTGCGCGAAAGCTGCCGTCTGCATTATTAATTATTCTGTAACCGATCACTAACTCATCATAGCTGTTCCTGAAATCACTGATGTATGCCGTTGGGATTTCATCATCTTTTCTTTCTGTAGACTCATTACTTTGAAAAGAACTTTCCCGCCAGCTAACAGACGATCCATAAGTATCCCAGATGTCGGGTAAAGACCATCCGTGACCATCGAACTGGTCAAGCGATGCATCGTACATGGCCGTAAGCATTTCTGCTGCAACTTTTTCTTTTTTATACCCGGTGAGTTTTACTTTCCATTTCTCCTGGCTGCCGGGTAAAGTTTTATCACGGAAAGTTTCATAGCTTATGCTGAGGTCTTTATTGCTCCAGGGTACGTTAATGGTAGTAGTGGAAGTGTAAAACCTATTGTGTTTAACAAAAGCGTGCACTACAAAGAAATCGCCCCGATCTTCTTCAGTAACTGCAAACGGAATGGATATTTTCTGATTGTTAATAGTGATGAAACTGTATTGATGGTTTATATATTTATTACTTGCCTTTTCAGAGTTTGAAAGCCGCTCAGGATCTTTGTCTGTTACCTGAATTATATGTACATCCTTCGCAGAGCTTCCGATTTCTACATTGGCAGTTTCCCCTGGCTCGGCTGTAATATTTGTTGTCAGATCCCATTCATAAGATAGTATTACAGGCATGCGGTTTTTTGCAGTAAGCTCTACATAACGAATATCTTTTATAGATTCGCCGTATTTATCGTGAGTGGTGAATTCGATCACATACCAGCCGGCCTTTAATGTTGGAGGTTGGAAGTTTTCCCGAGTGCTATCGGGATGATGTTGGGTTGAATCGCTCTTATCGAAAACCTTTTCGAGTTTTTGCCAGGTTTCTTTTTTCGTTTCATTGCTGTATTCATCATAAGGGAAAGATTGCAGGTATTCGCTTTGGCTCATGATGAATTGGTCCGGCCGCTCCCAGTATCGTTTCCTGATGGTGCGTTGCGGCGTTTGCAGCCGGTGCATTACTACGCGCACCAGCGCGGGCTCAAACGATCCTGCCATATTAGTAGTAGTAACAGGAATGGTTTTAAAACTGTCTGCAGGCAAAGTCTGGTAAGGGAAATTCACAACGAGTTGCAATGCCTTGTAGCTAACACTTATATAAGTAGTTGCGCTGCGCGTTTCTCCGTTTACATCTGTTACATCAGCACTTACTTCATAGTCAAATACAGGATCAAATTCTTTTTTGATACTTAAATCAGGAATAGCTGCAAAGCGAACTTTGAATTTTCCATCTGTGCCTGTCTGAATTTCTCCATGCGTGATCTCCTGCTGCGATACATCAGGGTACGACCATTGCCAGAAGCGCCACGAGTAAGGGAATCGCGCTCTTCTTACAACACGGTATTTAACAGTAGCGCCGTCTATATTATTTCCTGCAAATGCTTTCGCAAAGCCTGTTACCACAATGGTATCATTGATGCGATAACTGCCGGTAGGGTTTTCGTAGCCCGCATAAAATTTCGGACGCTTGTATTCTTCTACCCTAAAACTTACCTGTCCTTTTTCCTCGATAGTAAATTGTCCGTTGAGTTGATTTTGCGGCAGCCGGAATTTACCGGAGAAGGAACCGAATTCATTTGTAGTTACCTCCATTGAATCGATGGGTTGAGTATTGGCATCGTACAGGAAAACCGTGGTTTTTTTTCCAGCTATAATTTTCGATTTCCGGGTTTCGGGATCTTTTGTAATCGCAATGCCTTTGAAATAGACTACTTGTCCCGGCCTGTAAATAGAACGGTCTGTGAACAGGTATGAATATTGTTCGCTGTCCTTGTAGTCTTCCCCGGTTGAAATATCATCAGGCTCATAACCTTCAGAAATATCTTCATTATCCTCTTCCTCCATCAGGATATGATCGGTCCCGGCAGAGATGTCCAGGTGAATTTCATTGTATACTTCATTGCCTTTTCGATTGATGCGGAAATAGCCATTGTGGTCTGACTTCAGCCGCTCCCTTTTGCGATAGCCCCAGTCGCGCTTATTGGGATCGAACTGATTGTTCCATACCTGTATGCGGGCATTGGCAAGTGGTTCTCCGGTTTCCCTGTTCAGTACAAAAAAGTCTTTGCCATTATTAATGTATGCGATGCCGGAAACATAAAAACTCACCACGGAAATCCCGTTTTTTCCATAAAAATTTTCATCGCTGCCCGCAATCAAAGCATACTTCCCGGAAGGCAATGCATCTATTTTTACTTCCACAGTGTGAGCGCGGTAATCTTTGGCATCGGGTAATGGTTGAATATAAGACCGTATAGGTTTTGAGCGCATGACCCTGTTCCAATACGCATCAGAAGATTCAGGAAGCAGGTTGTGCTTTATATGGCTGGAAACTGGTACAAGTCTCAAATGCAATTGCGAAATATTCCGGTAGCTAACCAATGTCCTGAATGGCTGCCCCGTAATATTTACTTTTTCTGTTTGAAGGCTCAATTCTTTTTGCAGGATCTCATTCAGCAGCATCGTGCACATTGACTTCCCTTCGGACGAATCGGGCATAGAGCGTACTTTCTCACAGATATTTTTTACCGTTACAAGTTCATAACGGTAAGCTGTGTCTTTTAAGGGCCTATACCGGTCAGCTTTCTCTTTGTGCAAACGTGCTATAGCATACAAGGCGTTGGCCGACTCTTTGTTCGAAGGATATTTATCAACGATCGATTGGAGCGCGGATTCGTAAAGAGCATCCTTGTTCTCCAATACAGTTTTATTGTAAGCAAATGCCAGCCTTTGGATCTCCAGGTCTATCAACGCGTCCGGCTTCGTGTCTTTTAAATGAAAAGCAGTGAGCTGCTGGTAAATTGTTAATGCATTATATACATGTGAGAGAGAATCTTTGTTAATGAACTGATTCTTTGCAAAGATAGCCGGCTCTGCAAATGCTTCCGGAGCTGAAAGTTCAAAAGCATACCCTGGCCTGGTGATGTACCGCTCATCGTTCCCAAAGTATTCCAGCGCACGGTGTGCAAGCAGATCATAAAGAGTTGGGCGGAGATGGCGCGCACTTCCTGCCAGCATCATCAGGGGTTCATAAGCATCGACTTTTGTTTGCTGCAGAAGCTCTTTATTGTCCATGCTCAGCAGATACAGCGCGGCAATCTTTCGATGCAGGTCTTCAACACCCCAGGTGGCTATGTCTTCTTTTTTAAAATTGATGGTTTTAGTCTGGTCATACAATCTGTATCTCGCACCCTGTAAATAGATCCAGTATAGTTGCGCAGCCATGCTGTACAAAATGGACCTTGAAGATTCGTTTAGCGCCGCCGCTTCCTGTTCCAGTTTTTCAAGCTCTTTTCCAAATGAGTTCTCTTCTGCGTATGCCCTTATAGCCATGCGAAACTGTAAAGCCCGTATCATCTGCACATCGTTCTTCTCTTTTTTGGAAACCGCATATATTTCTTCTACAATATCCAGTGCAGACCTGGTAAGACCTTTTTGTTGAAGCGTATCAATTTTTTTCCAGCGGGTAACATAATAATCTTCATTCTGCTGGGCGTAAGAGGAACCAATAACTGACAGGAGCAAAATAGCAATAGCAAAGACCTGCTTGATTCTCATGCTGATCGTTTTGGATTGATGTTTAGGGGATCAAGGCAGAGAACGGAGGAGTGATCTGCAGCGTGTGTGAAGCGGTGTTAAAGAATGTTTAATTAGTTAATTAGCAAATTAGCAAATTCGAAAATGTGCAAATATGTTGCTGCGTTCAGTAACAGTAACTATATACTCTTAATTCGCACATTTTCGAATTTTCATATTTGCTAATTTTCCACATTAATCTTTATCCCCTCACTATGGCTGCTGAATTCAGGTGCGTACATACATTGAATGGTTGTGATCCCGTTGCTGAAAGTTCCTGTATGCGTTACGAACAATGAATATTCAAACACATAAGTTCCTTTTGGCAGGTAATTGAAAAAGAAATTCGTGCTGGCGTCTTTAGTGCTCTCATAGTATCCCAGGCCACCTTGCCATTTGTAAGAACTGATCACATTCACAGGCTCCAGTGATGAAGCGCGCATATCTTTCATGTGCACATACTCCATATCACGGTCTGCGCGAAGTTCAATGCGCACTTTTACTTTGTCTCCTACTTTTAAAATACCGTTGTCTCCAACAGGTTCCAGCACCGGACCGCGATCTGTATTGCGTTCAATGAATAATTTCTTCGAAAGCTTTAATGGGGTAGCGGCAGTAGTGATGTTCTCCATGTTCTCGAAATACTGCCAGTAAACTGCGCCCCATGAAGTCTGGCTAACAGGTTTTCCTGTGGCAGCATTATTTGGCTGCGTAACGCTCACAGAAATATTGCCCATGCTCTTATTCACGAATGGAGCATCGAATACTTTCTTGAAATATCCTGAGCCGGCTTCTGTTTTCTGATCTCTGCTGCTAACGGTTTTATCGCCCAGCTTTATTTGTACAACCGGTTCAGCGGTCAGCCAGTCGGTGCCTTGCAGCAGAAGAGCGTAACACGCATCTGCTGTGGCCTTTGTGGTGTTCCAGTTGTTGGTCTGCTTACTCTTGAGCAGCCATGTTTTCAAATTGTCTACGGTAGTATAATCTTTCGTGATATCATTGAATGCTTCAATCAGCAATGCCTGGGTTTCAATAGGCGCCTGGTACCAGTAATAACCTCCATTCATATCTTTCCAATACATTCCCAGTTCCTCGTTCACAATTGCATTCTGCGTAAGTGAACGAAGAATATCTGTAGCTGTTTTTCCATCACCTGTTCTGTACAACGAAAGCGCCATCATACCCTGCATATACCTGCTTTTTTTCAGCCAGAATTGCTGCGATTGTTTGCGATAATAATTGAATGGCTGTGCTGTGCTGCCGGATGCATCGATGTCGTTGAAAAAGCTGCGCATATACAGGTAATGGATCTGTATGTAGCCGATCTGCTCTTTGCTGAGGTCTGCCTTGTGTTTGATAAGATAATCGTAATCTTCCTTGATCCTCTTGTCCAGGTAAGGAATTGCCAGCTGAACGATGGCATTGATCTTTTTCTGCTGCTCAGCCGGAATGGCATTCAGCTTTTTAAGATGACCGATGCCTGTAAGAATATACTGCGTAATGTAGCGATCATCGAGCCCGCCCTTGAACCATACAAAGCCCCCGTTTGAAGATTGCAATTGCTTCAACCGGTCAAGATTCTTGTCGAGGTCTTCGCCAAGTTTTACCATGTCGAACAGCAGGGCAATGCGTTTCTTTTGCTCCGCCTCGCTCTTTGCTTCCAGCACCCAGGGAGTTTCCTGCAATAAAACAGATTTCAGTTCTTCATTCTTTTGCAGGTTAGAAAGCAATGCTGCGGTATCCGATGATTTCCATTTTTCGAAAATCTCTTTAATGCGCGGTGATGCATTAACAATTTTAGCAGCCAATGCATTTGCGTAAACACGGTTCCATACCTGCTCTGCACATTCATAAGGATATTCCATCAGGTAAGGCAGCGCCTGCACGGCATACCATGCAGGATTGCTGGTGAACTCTACAGTTACCGCATGGTGGCTGAGCGTTTCGCTCTTATCACTGTTTGACAATTTTTCGAAATTGAAATTCTTTGTGCCACCTCCGCGAACATTCAACGGCAGCGTTTCTGTCACC
>JBAVMD010000958.1:0-8366 GCA_049689695.1 Chitinophagaceae bacterium
AGATTGGATAACTCGCCAGCAGATCGAATTAAGGAAAATGCGTCATATATAAACCAAAATTTGTAAGTCTGATTGTTGCAAAAACATAGTTGGCTAACCTGCGAACTAAATTCTCTTTAAGATGGTTTCCTCCAGAACATACCCAAGCACAAGACGCAATCTGAGAAAGTAGGGAAAGTGCTGATCCAATCCCATCGAATTGCTCTTTAAGATTAGACTCTGAATTATTGTGTATAAACCCTAATGTGTCTGCTTCGTTTTTGTTCTCATAGTTAACTCATTAAATCAATAATTCTTTTCCCCAAATAAAACTGTTATCCTTATACCAATTCGATTTCGACATGTAGATTAAGTTTCAATCACAGCTAACGGAAAACGGCTCTGCGATGTGGTGGAATTCATTGAACGTCTGTCCGAACCAACGCCGAATATATACAAATGTTCATTGATTGTTCTGTTGCTGAATAGCGTTCCGTCACGCTGGAACACAGCTGATTAGCAATTTATAGTCGACTGGTTGCACGTCGCCCCGCCATATTCCAAAGCAATGTTAGCTACAGTTCTTTTTTTATCGCTCTCAACTTGGTCATTAGTTGTTTTCCCAAGTTAGTTAAGTTCCAAAATAATCCCATCCCCCCCTTCACCGTTTTTGAATAATTAACTTCAATCAAACCCAAAGCACTATAATGAATTTTAATTGTTTGAAAGTCATCATCAGCAATAGTTGGAGTACCCGAACTTCCTGCATCTTTAGTTAAGCTATATAGCAGTTCTCCTATTTTTGACTTAATGGTTGAATCAGTAGGATGATTTAATAGATGGGGCGAAAACAGAGCAAATAGTTCTGACCAACTAATTTCTACCTCCCAACTACTTTTAGAATAATGTTTGTGGTAACTGTTATACCAGCTATAAATCCCATTAAATTTATATTTGTCATTAAAATTGGCTAATTCTTTGGCGTTATTTTCTTGCTGAATAAATTTATCTAGTTTGTTCTTAAGATCTGCATTTTCTTTCCTTACGTCGTTGAGTTCCTGATAGATTTCTGGATTAGAAACAGTAGTTGAACGGACCCAGCCCACCGCTGGATAAGTTTTAATTGTTTTAGCTAGACTTAACGCAACCAATCCTGGTAATTCTTCTGCGGAATTCCAAAATTTAACCAGTCTACCAGTTGATACTTTCTGCTTAAAATTATCTAGCTTAATCCTTAAGGTCTCATTTTTCTCTGATTTTCCGAGAGGTATGGTGTCTGGATTCTGATGCAAAAATGCAATCGCCTTAATGCCCTTTTGAACTGCATAATCAAATTCTTTTTCGGTATAACTAAGCCCGTCTTCAGAGAGGCTTCCATATCGTCCACCGATTATTAAAATGTAGTAATCGCAATCGTCAATTATCTTTTTTATGAATTCAAACTGCTCATTGTCAATTGATGGGAATAACTCCATTCCTGCAGGAATACAGTCAGATTCCATAATTGTCTGAATAACTTTCGCTCTTTCATCTTTTAAGTCTGCATACGTTGAACTCACAAAAACCTGATATCTTTTAGTCATTAGTTGTTGTCTTGTAGAATTGTAGCTAACGGAACGAGGCTTGAGGCAGTACAGGAATTTATGTTCTGCCGCTTCATTCATTTGATATAGCAAAATAAGCGATTCTTTTGTTGAGACCATATTCTTCAGCCTGTATTGCATGAAGTCTGTGTTAACAGCTTTCAGTTTAGCTCTTGTGCTCCTTCACTGCTCTTAGGAAATGGAAACAGGAAGCTCAGATTAAAGATTTATCCCTAACCCCCTTTTATTTATTTTCTATTAATCGTACCTTTTACGTATTGAACCGAAATAAGCAAGGCCAAACCTCGGCTTAATAGCCTGCAATTGCCTTACGCCTTGCCGTTGGAACTTTTTACAACCGCCTAAACCTTCTCTTATGTTTATAAAGAGTGAGATGTTTAACCCGACAACGCTATTGGCTTCTGTTATCGTTCTTACTTGCTTTGCCTGTAAGTCAAAGTTAGCATCTGCGACGGAGGAGGTTGTGAATGAGTATACCGTTTCTACTTACCGCAGATTAATATATTTGGAAACTGGAAGAGGAGGAGGTGAACAAAGAAAAGTATCGATCGTAGCCAGTAACGATTCTGCTGCTTACATGCAAGGCATAAAAGCAGTGGTGGCTCATATGTGGACTGACACTTTATCAAAGGATAAGATTCAGTACCTCGAACTTGATCCAAAAAGGATTTTTGTGTATGATGCACATGGAAATAATATTATTGACCGCCTGCCTAAAAGCACCATAGAGTACGGCTTAGCCTATTTTAAAAGACATAAACCTCGGTCTCGATGATGGGCGGAACAGACGGGACGACTTTTTATTTTATGATTTCCGGCATTTTTAATCACAAGTTGAATGAGGGGTTCGCCGCGGCTCGAAAACCAAAAAACAAAAGCAATCCTATTGGTATAAGTGCGGCTAACGTCCATCAGCTTTCTGCAGTGCCGGGATTTTTGTTCGTCTGCCTGGAACCAAAGCTGATAAAAGTTTTAACCAGTTCGGCCTATCAAATGGTTACTGATTAGGAAGGAGGCTTTACAGAGCATCTATCAATTCGCTGTTATTCCGTTTGAAAATCAATTAACAGCAAACTCGCCATGCTAACCCTTATGACGATGATGTAGAACGGGCGAGAATTGATCAATAAAGTCAGTAATTCTTCGTAAATCATTCGTTAACAGGTTCGAAAGTTGTAACCTATAGCCCGCTAAAAGGGGCGTTGAGATTAGTTATCAAAGTCTTTAATTGATAAATCCTTTCCAGATCTTCCAGGAACTGGTTCGACATAAATCCAGTGTGGGGCACTGAAATCAGAAAGGCTTCAAGTCATTGGACTTGAAGCCTTTTTATATTCGATGATACCAGAAGCACCATTCTATTATTTTTTTGCTACGATCTTTATATCGAATTCAACGTCATCCGCGATAGTTTTATCAGCTAAATCACCAAAGAACTTTCCTGATCTATAACGGACATCCCATTTTGTTCGATCAATGATCACCTTGGCATTCGCTTTGAAAATTCCGTCCCTAAGTTCTATTGTGGCCGGAAAACTAACCGGGTGTGTGATACCTTTAATCGTTAGGTTCCCTGTAACTTTTTTATTCTCACCATTTATCGCTGCAACTTTGGTAATTACGATTGTAGAAATGGGGAATTTTTTAACATCAAAAAAATCAGCATCTTTTAAGTGCTCAATAAGGTTATTATCACTCCTGTGATCATCACCTTCAATTGTACTCATATTCACTTCAACTGTACCACCCATAAGTTGACCGTTATCGATCATCAATTCTCCTTTTGATATATAGACGTACCCTGAATGCGCCCCCTGAACACTTGAACCCTTCCATGTTACAACACTTTCCTTCGTATCAATAATATATTTTTCACTCGCAAAATGTCCCAGGGATACGGAGCTTGCCGTTGCACTATTTTTATTTTCCTCTTTTAGAGGTCCATGGCAACCGAAAAACAAAGGAGCAATAATTAAAATTGAGTAAGTGATTGATAGCTTGTGCATTTTTGTTTTTTTTATATCCTGTCAAAGTTGATCCAGCCAAATTACTTTGATATTTTTCAGCCCGAGGAATCTGTATTGTAATTAAAAGTGTAAACTTTGTAAATAATATCGTTGACATTATGCTTTTTAGAAGAAATCTCCTGCCCGTCAAACGAAAGCACCTGGGCGGATGGTTACTACTCTTGTTTATCCCTGTAATCTGCGTGGCTTTCAGCATGACTGGCAATGATGACTTTGACTTTGCCAGAAGGGAAGTCTT
Organism: Chitinophagaceae bacterium; assembly: GCA_049689695.1. Lineage (GTDB taxonomy): Bacteria > Bacteroidota > Bacteroidia > Chitinophagales > Chitinophagaceae > DASPKM01. Next base: position 3,849 of record JBAVMD010000958.1, read on the forward strand.
GCTTCGCCGAATCGGACATGAAATACTCCTTCAGTCGGGCGACCGTACATCACGGGTACTTCCGGTAAAAAAGATCAACGAAAATGAATACCAGATCAGTTTTGAGAATGCTTTTACTTTTCAGCCGGAATCCCTGGTGAATATTACCCGGCGTTGGTTCGCGAAAGCTCCCCATGCAAGGGACTATGTTGTTAACATTATGAACTGTGGCAACTCCACCGTCGCTTATGGATATGCTATATCCAATAATAAAAAAGATGATATTGTAGCATGTATAGGCAGAGAGCAGCCAAGAGCCTGTTACATGATCAACGTCAAATTCAAGCGAACAGGAATCAATACAGCAAAGAATAGATATCTTCTGGGCAGCCTGTCACTTTTAGCAGTTGCTGGTTTTATTTTCCTGAGACCTGTTAAGCCGAAAAGAGCTTTGCCTGAAGTTCAGGATACCACCGGTACATTCAATTTGGGCTCGGTGTTGTTCGATTCGGAGAGCCGGAAGCTCGTAATTGATGGAAAAACAATAGATCTGACCGTAACGGAAACCCGTGTTCTGCTCATTTTCGCATTGTCTCCCAACGAGACTATAGAGAGAAGCCGGCTACAAAAAGAGATATGGGAAGATGAAGGTGTTATAGTAGGCCGCAGTCTCGATATGTTCATATCAAAACTTAGAAAAAAACTTGAACTTGATCCGAACATCAAAATTGTTGTTATACGCGGCAAAGGATATAAGCTTGAAATTAACTCGTAGATAAGGCTATGGCAAAAAGTACATTAATACGGATGGATAATGTCGGCATTGTGGTAGAGTCGCTCGACGACGCCATTGCTTTCTTCACCGAACTTGGCCTGACACTTGAGGGGCGGGCAACAATAGAAGGAGAATGGGCTGGCCGCGTCACCGGGCTGGGCAATCAGCATGTTGAGATTGCAATGATGGTGACACCCGATGGCCACAGCCGGCTGGAACTATCACGGTTTCTAACTCCGCCCATTATCGCCGACCATCGCAACGCCCCGGTTAATGCTCTTGGTTATTTACGTGCTATGTTCACTGTGAGCGATATTGATGATACGCTTGCCAGGCTCCAAAAAATTGGTGCGCAGCTCGTAGGAGGAGTGGTTAAGTACGAAGAAATATACCGGCTTTGTTACATACGCGGTCCTGAAGGGATTCTTATCGGGCTGGCGGAACAACTCACTGAAAATAGAAATCCTTTATAAAAATCCGACTGACTAATGATTTCTAATTAGCTGAAGACAGATTTTATTCTGGCTTTTTGTTGTTGACTTAAACTTTGTATTTTCAATCAGGCAGAGGTTTCGGCTGGACTTTATTTATGTTCTGCCATCAGTGACCGGAAAGCCAAACGAATAGTAACTAAAAAAGAATTATATGGCAGACAACAGAGTTTCCTTACATAGAGTTCTTAAAGCAAATCCGGAAAAGGTGTATCGTGCATTTACGGATGCTAATGCACTTTCATCGTGGTTACCTCCTTACGGTTTTGTAGCTCAGGTTCATCAAATGGATGCCAGGGTAGGAGGTAGTTATAAAATGTCTTTTACTAATTTTTCAACCGGCAATAGCCATTCCTTTGGCGGAAAATATTTAGAAATGGAACCGGATTCATTTTTAAAATATACAGACGTATTTGATGACCCTAATTTGCCCGGAGAGATGACTACTACTGTATGGTTAAAAAAAGTTTCAGTAGGTACTGAACTTAAAATTACCCAGGAAGGAATTCCGGCTGTCATACCAGTCGAAGCCTGTTACTTAGGTTGGCAGGAATCGTTAGAAAAATTAAAGAAATTAGTAGAGCCGGAAATTCCAGATGCATAATTTACGGGACTAATTTGATTCTGATAATGACACTTTAGCCAATATTGAGTTTAGATATATGATGGCGACGCCTTCTTTTTTAGTTTGCTCAACAGTATTGGGCACTTAGGTCGGATTAATTAATCCGGCTTTTATGCGTATTTCATATATCCAGCACATAAAAGATAGGGTTTTTATCACGAGAATCACCCAAGCTAAGATTGGTCGGCCTGTTAACTTAGCGCTGCATCAAATCGCAAAGCATATCTGGAACATCAGAAAATGAAAGCTGATAACTCCACAAGAGAATATAGGTATGTATTTTCCTCGCCGACTACGGATGGAGCAAATAAGGCGCTTGGCCAATGGGTTAATAATGCTGGTATTGAAAAGCATAACATGGGTAAGCTTTTCTATTCTTCTGCAGGACCAGAATGTGGATGATGCGACTGTAGCTTAATTAATGGGGCATACAAGCACCGATCAGGTAAAAAAACCTATAAGCGACACAGACTGAAAATCAAACAGAAACAATTAATCAATTTTCCTCTCCTCAAAAATCCCAAACGTTCTAAAACTTGTAGAATAGTTAAAAAGGCTGCTGCGGCAACTTTTTTTGTGTATTTCAATTCAAGTTATCTTTTATCGATTTTTTATCTAAAAAAATTATTCTTGCCCTCATCTAGTATGGATAAATAAGTAATCAAAGCCTTCTTCTGTTCTAAAGATAAGCTGTCAATTTGAAGGAGTTTAAAACCCTGCCTCCGAAGTTTATTATACGTGGCAGTATCTTGTGGGTTAGACAAATAATTTTCAACTTCACTAGTATAATATAATATTGAGTTGTTAAATAGGGAAGAATTTTCAGAATAAGTTATGTTTAAAGAATCTAAATTTATACGGCCCTTTATGTCATTTATTTTAATATTAGAAGTATTCTTAAAAAGATTAAAAAGCAAAAAAATAGACAAAACCATTATCATAATAATAATTGGATATAGGGAAGGAGTAAGCAAATAAATTAATACTTTTTTTAAACCTACCTTTTTAATATTAGTATATTCCTCAACGATTCCTTTTATTTGTTCATCGCTTATTACTATATCTAATTGACTTCCCATTACATTGTCATTTTATAAGTGTAGGTGAGATCACTGAAATAAGAGCTGTATATAAGCTCATTGCGACCGCAATGTCATCATTTGCAATCTTAAATTGCTTCAGCGAATACCATAGAAGCAGTCCACACAATAGAGATGCAACTAAAAATGTAACAAGCCGTAATGGTTTATATTGCTTGGGGATTGAATTTAAGTTGCTTGCATTAATGCCTGTATATTTTCCAAAACCATTCAATATCCCCCCAACAACATTTTGTATTTGCGATAGTGTTAAATTGTATCCTCTTTGATAAATTCCTGAAATAAGAGCATCTCTATATTGTTTATCTTTTTCATAAGTTTGAGTTTCAAGATCCGCTTGGGTTGCCAGTTTTCTATTTGTAACGGTATGCTTTAAAGCTACTATTATATTATAATTTGACTCATAGTCACCGGGTGATGCAATAACCTTTGAAATAATAGCAATGCTATCTAACAAGACAAAAAAGAGAAATAAGAAGATTGTTAATAAATTAGTTGACCAAGAGGTAGATTTGTTATTTTTTAATCTTTGTAAAGCTTGCATTCTTTTCAAATAATCTGCGCTAAATGCGCGGCTCAAATTTAGAGTATCAATTCGTGTTCTATCTTCAAATTTATCTTGAATTTGTGTTAGAGCCGAATTGAATGAATCTCGTGTTAGTTTTTTTTCCGATATTTCATTTGACAATTGATTATAGCGAAAGCCGCGATTTTTAATTCCTGATGTTGTACCACACGGAGCATTTAATTTAATGCCATTTGCTTCTCCCTTTAAAAGTCGCTCTAGGCAACTTATTGTTGAATCATTTAAAGCTCTATCAATAGTTAAACTCTGACTCCACATAGTAGCACTATCTCTATTTTCTGAAACTAATTCCAAGATCTTTTCACGCTTCATTGCATGAATCTCTTCATTAATATTTGCCTCCAATATTCTTAAAACAATAGGGTGAGATATTACTATCCCAATAAAAATAGCTAGTAAAATGCGGAGTCCAGCAAGCCCATTAAACGTCTTTTTTTGCGTAATATTTGTACGTTTATTAAGAGAACTAATAAGATAAGTATCAATAATTAAAACTAGTAAACTCCAAATTGTTGCAGCTATAATCCTCATTGAGCCATCTATACCTATGTATGGACTTGCAAACCACATACCTACCCAACTCATAACTGCAGGCACTAAGATGGTTAAGCCTAATTTGATAAATTTTCGCTTTTCCGCTTCAGTTGAATTCTGTAACGCTTCTGGGTCAGCACCACTTAGCCAAATAAATATGTTATCTTTTAGCGCCAAAATATATAAATAATTAAACTTATCTTTTTATTCAATAACTCATAATGATTTTCCCCTTAGGACGTTAACTTAATTGCAGCCAACTCGTGAATACGCCAATTCCGTCTAGTATGGCGCCAACCTAAAATGTATGTGATTTCTTATACAAAATAAAGCTTGCGCTGCTTTTAAAACAGATTAAACTTTTCCCTTCTCAGCTTGTTCATCATTTAAGAAATGATTTTCCTGATAATATCCTGTCAATTTCATTG
>JBAVMD010000959.1:0-2365 GCA_049689695.1 Chitinophagaceae bacterium
AATTGAGAGTTGTCATTAAAGGTTGAAGTGAGCTCGATTGCGGCTTTATTTGCAGCAGAATAATAATTTAACGCAGTAGTTATCTCGTTGGTTAAATAATAATAATAGCCCACAAAAATATTTGAAACAATAAACTTGTCTTTAATATCCGCATCGTCAGGGCATTGCCTGACCAGGTCATTAATAAGATTATAATATTCAACACAGTAATCATAAGCATTTTGGGGTAAGTATTGACGCAAAAAAATATTGCCTAATTGTTCACAGGCTAATGCTTTCAACACTTTTAATTCAATACTTTCAGGCAGGATAACAAGATGATCTGAAACCAGCATATACATATTGCTGAAACAATCAACAGAATCTTCAATCAGCGATGATTGAAAGTATACAATGCCTAAATCCATATATGCAAGGCATAGATCTACCCAATGGTATGGGTTTTCAGGATCAGAATCGAAATTGCTTTTTGCTCTTTCAAATTCTTCTTTTTGATAGGCTAAAGCTTTGTCCGGGTCTCCCAATTCCTGATACAGACCGGCAATAATATTCCGGGTGTTAGTAAAATCGCTCGCTGACTGAGCGCCTTTTCCAGCATGAGCTTTTAATGCATATTCAAGAGATTCTGCCACATTGCCGGTTCTGGTATTTTGCCAGGAAATGGCAATATTTAATTTTATGATATCAGGATCGGTAATCATCAATTGTGGTTGCGGCTCAATAAATTAAGCTTATCAATAACCGACTTTGCATAATTCTGGTATGCCTGCGGATAAGTTAACGGCTGTGCAAGTATTTCTGTAATGGTTTTAACCAGGGGTCGGCATGTATTGATATCGGGCTTTAGTTTTTCATACACCACTTCCTGTACCAGCGGATGCATTTTATAGGCAAGATTCTCCATACTGTCCACGGCCTTAAGAAGTTCTTGCTTGCCTTGTATCCAGCCGATCTGCATCAGTTCGTCTAATCGGTCCTCGAACGGATTTTGGCTGGCTTTATCAACCCTCCATAACTTTTTCAGGTCTCCGATGGGAATATCATCAGGGGGTAAAATAGAAAAGAACCGCAGCATCGTGGCCTTTGCTTCATTTTCCTGGTCTTTGTCTTCTTCATTCGTTTTTCTGACGAGGTATTCCGTTTCAAAAAGATTCAGCAGGTATAAATGAAGTGTTTTAATGTTTAATTCTTTTCTGAACGTGTTATCTTCATGACTGCCGATCTCAATAACTCTTTGCAATTCCGGGTTGCGAAAATCCTGATTTTCCAATAAAACGAGCAAGTCTTTTACAGTAATACTTTTTTTTCTTCCAACTTTTGCAAGCAACTCTGTAAGAAGCGTATGTCTTACAATATGTTCAAGGAGCTTTTCAATATCTTCTTTTATTTTTTTGTTGGAAAGATATTGCTGGGCCAATTTTTCACTTTCATTATTCTGCCGCTGAACATAATGATGCGCGAATAGTAGTACTGCTTCTTCCATATCAAGCTCACCTACCTGCACTACAGAAAAACCGTCAGGAGCAGTGCGGGTAGTGATCAATACTTTCCAGCCCGTACTGTTGAAATGAGTTTTCATCGATACCAGGTCATAAAAATCTTCCTGATTGATATTGTCTATTACCAGCAGGTTTTTGCCAGAGCATTGTTTCATTCTTTGCAACATTTCCTGTAACTGTTCTTCGGCTGTCTTAAAAGCTTTCATATCGACGCCCAGGGCAGCAGCCATGCCTGAAACAAAAGCGCTTTGCAGGTTCTTATTTACAGATATAGTAACAATGCCATCAAAATGTTCATTACATTTTCGCTGATGCAGGTATTCCTGCATCAGGGTAGTTTTTCCCATGCCTCCGATGCCGCTTAACAGCAACACATTATCTCTTTGTTTTATACCGGTTAGCTTTTTATGTATTTCTACCAATTTGTTTTTCCTGCCGATAAAATAAGTTGGCTTGATGGGGATGTTATAACGTAGTTTGTTGCGGGCTTTATCAACTGATGCGGGTTCGTCCTGTTCAGGTCTATCGATATAGGAATCGCCTAAATAGGCAGCCGTCTTTTTAAAAGGCTCCTTCGTGGCTAATGCCGTATTAATGCGGCAGATAACAAAATCTTCCGCATTGTCCATATTAAAAACAGGTGTTTGAGAACCGCCAAGCTGGCTTATTACAGTTTCACTGATATAGGTCAGCGTTCTTAGAATGGTAGCGTAATTTTTGCTGTTACCGGCATGGTAATCCAACGCATCTACAAGCGCATCGGTAAAAACACTATACTGCGCATTTTGGAATATATGAGATTTCTGATGCGGTCTGCACGAGGCGGCGACTACTCTTCCATTACCTCTTTTTAGCTGCTCATACAA
>JBAVMD010000960.1:0-4143 GCA_049689695.1 Chitinophagaceae bacterium
GGTTTGGATATACTGTCAGGTAGATCTCTGATTTTTTTACAAATTCGATTGCAATTATACTGGAGTAAGTAATTGAACCATCTACGGATAGCATTTTCAAACGATAATAGTTCAAACCATTAGTGGGTGCGTTGTCATCAAATGTATAATCACTGCTGTTGGCCACACGGGCCACATTCACACTTCCTATTTTCTGAAAATCGGTTCCATTAGTACTTCTTTCAATTTCAAATACGTCTCCTGTTTCAAATCGGGCAGTTTTCCAGATCAATACAACTTTGTGATTGGTCACGTTGCCATAAAATGTCAAAAGTTGCACAGGCAGCGCAAAATTATCAGTAACTATCGTCTTCTGCACATTGGTAGCAACAGCAGGATTGAAATTGAAATAAATGAAAGCCGTGTTTTTGATAGTGTCCCCAACCTGCAGATTGTTCCTCGTTTTAATGCGATAAGATATGAATCCATGACTGGCAGGCTCGTTCACATTGCTATCAGGCAGCATGATATTATTGAAAGTGAAAATAAGTTTGTTCCCATCTTTTACTCTAAGTGTGTAAGCGTGACTGACAGCCCCCATCTCAAGGCTGGAAAGCTCCAGTTTGCTATCCAGGGTATCCATGATCGTTACATTAATGGCCGTATCATTCCCTGTATTCTGAAAACGTATTGCGTAATTAAGCGTCTTGCGCTGAAGCACTTCGCTCCGGGTAATATACTGCCCTGAATTTTCAAGCTTATCATTAGGATCATAAGAATCTCTTGCAACCTGCAGTAATACCGAAAGATTATCTGCGCTGTTCACATCTCCTGCCGAATCAATAGCGGCTTTTAAGCGCAGAACACTATTTATAGATACAGAAGGTGGCTGATCAATTAGCATCCACACCTGAATGGTCATAGTATCATTCGGATTCAGTGAAGGAATCATCCAGCGGATCGTATCACCGTTGACAGCTGAGGGTGATAATGTTGAATGTTGAAAGGCCATTCTGTCCTTAATAAAGCTTACCATTTTGTTTGCAAGCACCTTCGTTCCCGAGTTTTTGACATACAGTAAATAGCTTGTTTCAAAACCTGGCCTTACCCGCCCTAACGAAGTAATTGCAATTCCACAATCATCAACAACCTGCGATGGCTGCAGCGCAAATGAAATACTGTCTTTATTCTGGAAGGTTGAAAAAGTTACAGAATGCGACGCCGGCACAACATTATAATAGGAATTATTTAAGCGAATTGATGTTGTGGTAATTCCTGTGTCAGCTTCGTTAATGAATTTTCCTTTAAAAGTGATGCTTTCACTAACATGCCCTGGTTTTTCGCTTCTGACCAGAAAATTGTTTGCATCGGAGTCTCCTGCATCCCTGATACCATTCGCATTATTATCAATGAAAACAGTTCCGTGAACGATGTTCGACATTCTCATAACAACAAACCATACATCAGTATGGCCATGATATCCTGAAACATCTCCATCATTTGAATTGGCTGCACCGGCAGCCACTATTTGGCCATTAGGGCGAATGTATATTTTTCCGAAATTTTCACCCGACGAACCGCCGAATGCTTTTGCCCAGATGACGCTTCCGGTAGGGCTATCCGGTAGCTTCATAAGAAATGCGTCGGCGCCATGACTTCCAAGCAAATCCCCACGCGGACCAGTATATCCGCCGCTCACAATGAAATTTCCATCCAGGTCTACGGCAAGGCTGCGGGGAAAATCTTCATAGCTGGTTCCATGTACGGCTGACCACCGAAAACTGCCATCTGAATTAAACCGCCATAATCTTATATCAGATGTGGAAGGGGCCGGAAGTTTTTCTTCGGAAGCAATTATAAATCCTCCATCAGATGTTTGCTCAAATCCCGCTGAAAAAGAGTTTCGCTGCCTAAGAAAACTGCGTTCCCATGTTTTTTCGCCAGTCGCGGAAAGTTTTACAATCCAGATAGAGTCTTTGTTCTGGCCGTTAGACGTAGTAGAGAGCAATGCATATCCGCCTTCCTGTGTTTGTATTAATTTAACGACCTCAATATTTGTCGCCGCGTTTTTTTCAAGTGTTACTTTCCAGATAATATCTCCTGCTTCACTTATGTGAACAATCCAGGGTTTCCGCAACGTGTTATTTGCTTCTACATCACCGTCCATTGACTCGGATTCTGCTAAAAAGATATACCCTCCATCCCCTGCACGGATTATTTGCTTTCCTAAATCATCACCTGATCCACCGTATAATCTTTGCGAGATAATTGCGCCAGTAGTATTATCATGCCTGAATACTCCTACATTATAGTTAGCAGAACTTACGGTACCAATACTCAAATACCCTTCTGTGTTTGCATTGATGAGACTACGATGAACCAAAAAAAAACATTGCCGCCATTGGATGTTTCCTGCGCTGTCAACTTTCATCACTACATCCCCGTCGCAATTAAAAATTCCGGAACTGGCTGTAGAGGCAGTTATGAAAGAACCTCCGTCCGAAGAAGGGCCCATTGAAAGGAAAGCATCGATGCCTAACCCTCCGATACATTTTTGTAACTGTATAACCGGTGCAGGATTTTGAGCCGCGGCTGTAAAAGAATATGCAATCAAGCATACCCACAGCGCTTTACGGAGAAATCTCATAAGACTGTTTTTGCAGTGAAGTGATTACCGGGTGCTACAGTCCGGATAAGGTTTTTAAACAACAGCTAAAGATAAACCAGGCATACCCGTTAACATGACCCGTTTTTTAACGGTATTTTGAATAACGCCGGCTTAAGCAAGCTGTTCTCCTGCAAAAGCAAAAAAGTAAGGACATAAAAAAACCCGGCTGGTCAAGCCGGGTCTTACACTATCTGAACATTTACGCGTTTACTTTTCCTTTAACCTTCGCGATCACTTCTTCTGCTACACCGTTCGGAGCAGGAGCGTAATGCGAGAACTCCATGGTAGAAGTTGCACGGCCGGATGACAATGAACGCAGCTGCGTTACATAGCCAAACATTTCGCTCAGCGGAACCTTGGCACGGATCACCTGGGCATTGCCCTTTGTATCCATTCCTTCCAGGATGCCGCGACGGCGGTTAAGATCGCCCGTAACATCACCCATGTATTGATCAGGCGTTACAACCTCAATTTTCATGATTGGCTCAAGCAACACCGGCTTCGCTTTACGGCCAGCTTCGCGGAAACCGCTCTTGGCGCATAATTCAAACGACATTGAATCAGAATCCACATCATGGTAGCTTCCATCGGTTACAGTAACCTTCAGGTTTTCCATCGGGTAGCTGGCCAATACGCCACTGGTCATGGCTGTTTCAAAACCTTTCTGAATGGCAGGAACAAATTCACGGGGAATCGATCCACCGAATAATTCATTCACGAACTGGAATGATTTACCCGGATTTTCAGTCAGCCATTCGCTATCTGCAGGTCCTATTTTAAAAATAATATCGGCAAATTTACCACGGCCACCGGTTTGCTTCTTCAGTATCTCCCTGTGCTCGATCGTATTCTGGAAAGCTTCTTTGTAAGCAACCTGGGGCGCACCCTGGTTCACTTCCACTTTAAACTCCCTGCGCATACGGTCTACAATGATCTCCAGGTGAAGCTCACCCATACCGCTTAAGATGATCTGGCCGGTATCTTCGTCAGTTTTTACACGCAACGTAGGATCTTCTTCTACCAGCTTGGAAATGGCGATGCCCATTTTATCAACATCGGCCTGCGCCTTTGGCTCAACAGCCAGCGAGATCACAGGTTCCGGAATAAACATATTTTCCAATACGATCGGATGCTTCTCATCGCAAAGCGTATCTCCTGTTTTGATTTCCTTGAAACCAACAGCCGCACCAATATCACCAGCTTCGATGAAATCGATAGGGTTCTGCTTGTTCGCATGCATCTGCATGATACGGCTAATCCTTTCGTTCCTGCCACTTCTTACGTTCAATACATAAGAGCCGGCATCCAAACGACCGGAATAACACCTGAAGAACGCAAGGCGGCCTACAAACGGATCGGTCATGATCTTAAATGCAAGCGCTGCAAATGGTTCTTTCGCATCCGGCCTGCGGGAAGTTTCTTCGCCTGTATCGGGATTCAATCCTTTAACGGCTTCAATGTCCATCGGGCTCGGAAGGTAACGCACCACGCAATCC
>JBAVMD010000961.1:0-1910 GCA_049689695.1 Chitinophagaceae bacterium
AACGATTCCTTTCCAAAAATAAACCTAAAAAAACTCATACCATGTAGATGTCAAGAATGCATGACTTCAGTGCGCCCGCATTTTTATGAATACTCAGATTTAATAAGAAGAATTGAAAATAATAAAACACAGGTTGAGTGTCCAATTAGTTATGAAAATATTATCGTTAGGCATTTGATCGAAACTATTTTTGAATCAGACATAGATATTTTGAGGCTTAATAGAAAAACAACAAAAACAAGAGTAGAAAAGAACAAGGTATTTATTAGCTATAGTCACCAAGATATAGAATGGGTCAATAGCTTGAAACGGCATTTTACCTCGCTAGAAGAAAAAGTAGATTTTTGGGATGATTCCCGAATCATACCTGGAGAAAAATGGAAAAATGAGATTGAGAATGCCATTGATAGATCAAGAGTCGCTATCTTAATGTTGACGGCCGATTTTTTTAACTCTGATTTTATTAAGACGGGAGAATTACCTAAAATTCTTGAAGATGCTGAATATGAAGGAACAATAGTTTTAATAGTAGTAATAAAACCTTGTTTAGTCGATAATTATCCCAAGATCGCACAATATCAATTTGTTCACCGTCGTGAAAAAACAATTATCGAAATGAGCGAACCGGAGAGGGAAATGGCTTGGATAAAACTAGTGAAAGAGATAAAAAAATACATATAGCCAGTTATGTACTTTGTATCATTAAATTAATATTTACCCTTAATAACAAATTATCATTCAGATGATAGCTAAGACATATTGAGCTGACCTACAGGAATTTAGAAGTTGAAAGAAGAGCCCGAACATGACAAAACTGAAGATCACGTCTTTGGAGACGATGATCGACATTGCAAAGCCCAAACTCAAAAATTGATATCAGAAAAGGTCTGGCACCTAACAGTAAAAAAAGTGTGGCAAATTTGTTCATGTATCAGCTTATATTAGGCCCAAGCTGTTTAGTCATTTAAGGCAACCTCACTATAAGCATCCACAAAGATAAATAAGTGGCCATGCGGCAGGCTATCGTATTGATGCGAACAGAAGAAATTAGGCGCAAGATGCCACGTATTAGTGTTATAAAAGCTGTATGAAGATGCTTTGTGAAGCGCAACAGAACGCACCTCGTCGGAAAAAATCAATGATTTTACTGAACACTGCGGGGCGGATATTTAATTTGGCTTTTATATAATGATTATTTATCTTCTTTAGGTGGATTTAATATTCTCAAAATAGCTATTCCGATCTTATCAAACTGCACACTCTGATCAAAATTATTTGCCAACACCATCACTCCTGTTTTTGTTTCCGGCACAAAACAAATGAATGCAGTATACCCTGTTGTTGCACCATCTTTCCAGACAAAATTTTGCTTTGATTGAGGCCGCAACGGAGATATCTGCCATGCCAGACCCTGCCAGGCTGATGCACGAGTAGTAGTATCCCTTGCGGTATGCAATGTGTCGAGCAGATTGTTAAGCGTAGAATTTGTGAGCCCCATATTCCAGGCGAGGTATTTTAGCATATCGTTCATACAGGAAAAGTTTCCGCCAGCTCCGTAAAATGCTGGCGAGGTAAGTGTGTACTTTACTGAATCGCCATGGTGATATCCAGTGGCAAGTCTTGACAACTGCTCACTGTTCAATTGCACTCTCGTATCAGGCATACCGAGCTCGTTACAAAATATTGTGTCGAGCAGGCTTTGATAAGTAAGCCCTGAGATTTTTTCCATCGCCACACCCAGCAGCCCGAAACCGGTATTGGAATATATCCATTTTGTTCCCGGCTGAATAGTCAGCGGCCGCATATGCCAGTCAGGCCGGTCACTTCCAAGAAATGCCATCAACTTTTCAATGGTGTAATGAGGAGGGTTTACATGATTGGGCTGTGTATCCGGCAGCGAGGAATAATGC
>JBAVMD010000962.1:0-1763 GCA_049689695.1 Chitinophagaceae bacterium
AGATTGATCTGGTCGGGAAAGAAGGGAACACGGATTATTATGATTGGTTAGGATTTTTTAGGATTTGTTATTGCTATTCTAAGTTACTCAGTAATATTATCAACTGATCCTGATTAATCTTAATAGATCATGATCCCGATAGCTATCGGGACGCGTTCCCCTTTGCTTTCTATTCGTCGTCTTTTATGTCTTCATTCGCAAAACTCGCCAAATACTCCCTGAAATGCCGGTCAATTGAAGACTGCCTGAATTCTTCATCAACATACATCCCTGAAATATTATCGTCATCAGCAATCACAACGGTTTTACCATCTATGTTGAAGCCGCCGCCAACGCATAAATAATGTTCAGGCTCATCATCACCATATTGAAAGGTGCATTTGTACAGGAAGAACTTTTGTTTCTTTCCCTTAAACACCACCGTTTTTTCGCCAACCAATTCCATACGCGAAGGAATATCTTCCAGTGAATTGTATACGTAACTCTGGGCAAATGCACGCTGGTTAAGGTATTTTACAGGGAACAATTTTTCCAGCTTCAGCTTTTTCAATTCGCCATAGATATCCGTCCGGTACATCGTATCCGCAGCAATGGCGAGTAATACACCGGCATCAACTTTTTGATCGTTCCTCAAAATCTGAAGCGCCGCCAGGTATTTTACACTAATAAATTTCGAGCTCATAAACTGACGGAGCATCTCATAAGCCACAGCTGTTTTCAATTTACCCAAAACCTCAATTATACCTGACAACCCGGCGCTGTAATAAAAATCCCTTTTATCAGCAGCAATCGCTGCAAGCTCATTTTTAGCAGCCTTTAATAATATTTCTTCCCTCGACCTGAATTCTTCAAAGTTCACCATGCTGCTATCGATCACAGTGGCGTGTAAATTGAACAATGCATTTCCCAGCAGTGTATCAGCACTGAGCGTGATGAGCCAGGGGTAAAGTTTTTTCAGCAATTGCAATGAATCTCCCAGTTCGTAAGTCAGGTCGGTTGCATCACCCTTTGAAGGAAGACCTTTTTTCAACAGCTTTTCCATTATCGCATAAGACTCGGTTGTTTTTCGTCTCGCAAGCAGTCCGAGTAAAGAGTACCTGAACTGCTCCTGTAAGGGCTTGAGCGCATTATAATGATCTTCTACTGCCTGGTTAAATCCACTGTGTTCAAGTTCAAAAGCAAGGTCCAGCAACTTTTGACTTACCCGTGTATACTCCACCGTATCAGACGGATATTCAGCAGTAGCAGCGTGTAGTAAAGGTTTCAGCAGCGTTGAATCAACAATCAGATCTTCTATTGCTTCATAAGCTGATGTATGAACGGCTGAATCAGAAGACCTCAGTGCCAACAGGAATTTGTCAAATGAATTGGTGGTTAAAAAATCAGGTTTTATTTCTTTCGTGAAACGGAATCCTTCCAGGAAATGCTGGAAATCATATTGCTTCCAGTACTTCTCCGGAACATCTGTTTGCAAAAGATAGATCGCATCGCCGTTCAGCAATATGCGCATGCGCTGCACCAGGCTGCTGTTGGCTTTACTTACAGAAAATTCCAACCCGCTGCTGTTGCCATTGCGCACAAGCTTGTAACCCAGCAGCGTTTCATGTTTCTCCAACAGGTCTTTCATGGATTTTATCAGCAACACAGAGTCATGCTGCACCCATAGATACGGCGATAGCTTTTTCCTGGTAACAAAAAAAGAAGTTGCCGAAGCGGAATCATAAGATGTCCATTGATAAGCGCGCCTGTATGTTGCACTGTCT
>JBAVMD010000963.1:0-9240 GCA_049689695.1 Chitinophagaceae bacterium
GGATCACCCTGCCATACGATCTTGCTCCCTTTCTGAATATTGAACTTGCGGCGAATGAAATTGAATGTGAGATCATAACTTCCTTCGTCCAATTCATAAGAGCCAGATAAAGTGATCTTTCCGCTTGGGTCAATACCGCCATTCAGCAATCCTTCTCCTTTCATGCGAACGAGATCCCCATTGCCCGCATCTATCACCAGACTAAGCGTAGCTTCCTTATTCACTTCAATATTCACGTTGACGTCAAAGCCTTTTAGTAAACTGGTGTCCAGGGACTCATAAGGCTTCATGAAAACAGAATCATTTACCGGCGGTGCATCCATGTCTACAAATTCGATAATGCCTTCTCTCGACACAACACCCGGTTCCGCCTGCGGCAATACCACGGTAAAATCAGTTTCTTTATTAATGGCGAGCCCGCCATCCACTACAGGAAGCAATTCGGTTCCGCCGATATGCATGTTGCTATTGAGGAACAGCTTACCGTAAAACAGCTTGTTGTCTTTTTTGGTGGTATTGGAAGCGCGGAAATTATTTGCTGTAATATCAAGGTCGAACCTGTAGTTAGAAAAATTAGTAGTGGCTGCGGTACCATCGATGATGATGGCATTGCCTGTTTCATCTTTAATGGTAAATGTGCTCAGGCTGATGCCCTGGTTGTCTACATGCAGGCGCTCCTGGTCTATCGTGAACTTACTGTTAAGCATGGCCACTGTCATGGCAGCCTGGTTGAACATAAGATCGCCATTGATATTCGGGTCAGTCATTGTTCCATTGAAAGCGAACTTGCCGCTCAATGTACCGCTTGCTTCCTTGAGGGCCCCCATCGAAAGGCCTTCCAGTGTATTCAACTGAAGTTGGCGAATGTCAAGAACGAGATCATACGAACTGTTGTTCTCTGGCTTCACAAAATATTTACCGCTAAGCAACAGGTCGTTGCCGCGGCCGGTGAGCCGTACGTTTGCATCAAAAGTATTCTGAACGGTGTTGTTGACCTTTATCGACAGATTGCCGAGTGTATCTTTTCTCACGCTCACATCACTCACCGTAAGATCGCTGGTGAATGTAGGCTGCTTCATAATATCGTTCAATACAACTCCTCCATTCATTACACCATCCACTAATGTAGTATCGGCCTGCATAAAGCCGGTGATGGTTCCCAGCCTGAAATTGCTGAAGTTTACATTGATGGGTGCATTCACGGCAGCAGAAGCGCTGTTGATGCTTAACTGCTGATTGTTCATCGATAAAATAAAATTGCTCACATTAAATCCATCCGGAGCAATGGTAATGCTGTTGCCCTGCTGAACGCTCCACCTGTCGTAATTAAGCAACAAGCCCTGCGGCTCGAGGCTCACAACATAATTTCCGAAAGTAGGCTGGCGCAAAACAGCAGACAGGCTATATTTATCTCTTGAACCTTTGTCTTTAATGTTCAATGCAAGGTTCACCTGGTTGTTGGCTGCAGTAGCATCAACACTTACACCATAGATATTAAAGCCGGAGCCTTTAAGATGCCCTAATGTGGTAGTCAGCTTTACGCCGCCGTTTCCGGAACCTGCTCTTAAATTAATTGCATCCAGTTTATTGGTTCCGTATTCAATAAAAGTTGAATTGGCATTCATATACCAGTCATTATTATTGAATCTGCCATCCAGTACGAGGTTCTGCATTCTTTTGAGGTCGGGCATAAATGCTCTCCAGAGCGGCTTGTCGAGAATGCGGGCGTTAACCGTGAAATCATAAGGCGCAACAGGCTGTACCTTGTATTCAGGCACCAGCGCAAAATGCGGTTGAATGGAGTTCTGTATAACAGCGCCCAGTTCAGTAAGCTTGTATTCACCTTTGATATTGATCCATGCAACATCGCTGGTTAACCGAAGAAAGCGGCCGCTGTCCGCACTTCTTCCTGCATCTATCTGTAAAGTATCCAGCTGCAGCCTTTGCTGATCGGCAACTATTACTGAATGGGTAATGAATGCTTTTCCAACCAGGTTATCAGGATCGATGCTGGTAAAATCAGCATCTATATTTCCGCGGTAAACAAAAATATTCGGTGTCAGATTAAGCGGCTGTGTTTTAAGACTGTCAATGGTTGCCTTCAATTTTAAGGAAGGCATATTATCGGTAAGCAGGCCAGACGCATCTATGCTGAGATCGATATTAGGATCATGAATGCTTGCAGTGGCCTTATACTGTTTTCCTGCAATGCTTCCATCTAAACGAAGGTTACGGTAAGTGTAATTTTTTACTACGGCAGAATGCACTATTCCTTTAACGCTGCCTTCTGCCACGGCAGGATCAAAGCCCCGGCCATTTGCTGTAAAGTCAGCCGAGATAGCGCCGAACATATCGGGCTGTTGTATGATGCGGCCTATCTGCAGGTTCCTTGTGCCGATGTTCATGGCATAGCGTACCGCTTTGGGATCGGTTGCCTGCTGTATTCTTCCTTTGATGGTTGCACTGCCCAGGCTTGTATTCACAGCCAGGTTGGTGGTCACATCCTGCATGCCGCCATTCAGGGTGCCTTTTACAGAAACCTGGTCAGGCAAAGTAATGTTGGAAGGAAGCGTATTTGCAGGTATAAAAAGTGCGAGATCGGTTTTATTGGTGGTAAAGTTCCTGATGTTCAGGTTCGCCTTTGTTTTGTTCACATCCGGCAGCCCGGAAACAGTGCCGCTTACATCCAGGCGGGTATTGCTAAGCCCACTGAACTGGAAAGGATGAATGTTGAGATTAGCAAGCGTGCCATCAATCTGTCCGTTGATCAGCCATACATCAGATGGATTGGAAAAAGCTGGTTGCCCGCGTAATTGTGGTGCGAATGTCAGGATATCTTTCACCTGCACCCTGCTGTTGTCTATATTAACGTCCATCCTAAGCGAAGAAGGATTTTTTGCCAAAGCATCCAGTGAGGGATATTGCAATCTTACAGAACGGCTGATGCGTGTGCCGGGGGTTTCAATGATCAGGTTGTCCAGGTAAGCCTGCTTGCCCGCAAAAAGAAAATTCGTTTCCAGCCTTCTTAATTGAAAGCCGCTTCTTTCAGTGAATGTGCCTTTGGTAATGCGCGCCGAAATGGAGTCCATGCTGTAGAGCAGGTCTTCTGCGTGAAACGTAAGGCGGTCGGCTTTCAGGTGCGCATAGTCCATTCCGTTACTAAGGCGTGGCAGCGCATCATTATCGAAACGGATGTTGTTATCGTTCACTTCAAGATCGGCTACTTTGATTCGCCAGTTATTCTGTGCCTGGCTTACAATGGCCTCTCCCGCTTCCTCAACCACCAATTGTGCCTGCTGCTTATTGCCCATTCGTATGGAAGCCGTGGTCTTATTCAGGTGCAGCTTGTCAAGCTCTAAGATCATATTCGGCAGGTCTAACCTGTTTGCCTCCACATCAAGCTGACCTAACTGAAGATTGGTATAAAAAGCAGAAACATCATTCCTGTAATCCAGGTCTATGTTCTGTAAAGCGATCTGCTTGAACTTAAGATTTAGCTCGATGGGCTGCTTAGCCTCCGCCATGTGCTGCGACATTGATTTGTCCGTTGTCACAAGCGGCTTCACCTGGTAAATGCGTGCACGGATACCATTGACCTGTATGTCGGGAATATCGAAAGTCATTTTTGTGGGATCGAATACATCGATCCGCGTGGTGAGGTCGTTGATCCATACATCCATATCGCTGCCGGTGATCACATCCTGGTAAACCATCCGCACTTTGTTCAGCAACACGGATTTAATGGCCATTTTGAGTGCAGACGTGTCTGTGGGTGTTGTCTTTTTCGCGTTGGCCGGCGCAAATGCATCTATGATAAACTGGAAATTGAAGGTGGTATCCGGTAGCTGCCGCTTTATTTTAGCAGTAATGTCTTCCAGTTGGATCTCGTTGATCTCCACCTCGCCGCTGAGCAGCTTGAACATGCTGATATCAACTGCGAGGCGGCCCCCATACAACAGGGTATCCTTCTGGCGGTCTTCAACATAAATATTCTGTAATGAAACGGTGTTCGGGAAACCGATATAGAGCTTGCCGATCGCCACTTCCGTCTTTAGCTTTCCTTCCAGGTAAGACTCTATTTTTTTGCGGGCGAAATTCTGTACGGGCGGGGTTTGAACGAGGATGAAAATGAGAATTATCAATAAAAGGATCACGATCACAACACGGGCAAATATCCTCAATACCTTTTTTAAATGATAGAGGGAATTATGGGTGGGTTTTGTGGTGCTCATACTAATTACATTAACGCTGTAGAAATAGTTCCACAATTGCTGATAGCCGTAAATTTCCCCCCATAAGCTATTAGTGAAGGAAAACCGTCTAAGCCTTTGCATGCACGGGTTCAGGGCGACAAACCAATAATTGTACGTATAAGATTGCAATTAATATACCACCTGCTGAGGCTGGTTCTAAACGAATTAGCAAATTCGAAAATTGCAAAATGTGAAAATGATAGAAGCTCCTTCATTGAGCAATTTTCGAATTTGCTAATCTGAAATTAATCCTTTCACAAACCTTTAATGGTTTCTATCCGTATACCCTTTAAATTTGTTACTAATAAGTTCGTATGACAAGATTATTTGTACTGATATTCCTTTGTGCTGCTCTGGCAGCCTGTGACAAGAATAAATTCCAGACAAAGCCCACCCTGGAGCTTAAAAACATGAACGGGAACATTGTTCCTTCGGGCGCATCGCTCCTGCTGGAATTTAAATTTACTGATAAAGAAGGCGATATAAACGATACCCTGTATGTAATGAAGGTCCGCACCAATAAGATCAAAGTGCCTACAATAAGGGACGCCTTCACGTTGCTGGTGCCTACGTTTCCCAAGAATACCCAGGGCGAAGTACAGGTATTGCTGGATCATACCATTCATCTTGAATCGGCTATCAATCCGCCCAAAGACCCCGTAACAGGTAAAAATCAGAACGATACGCTTATGCTCAAATTTGTTTTGAGAGATAAAGCGGGCAACCTCAGCGATACTGTAACTGCCGGCCCGGTAGTGGTGCTGCGGTAAGGATAGTTTTAATACTTTTGCCACCTTAATTAAAACAGCAAGTATGGCAAAAGCGGCCAGGGCAAAATCTATCCTGACAGACGAATCACTTCAATTCCTGCGTAATTATATAAACAATCCTTCACCCGTTGGCTTTGAAAGCAGCGGCCAGAAATTGTGGCTGGAATACCTGAAGCCTTATATTCATTCCCATTTTACCGATCCTTACGGCACCGCCGTAGGCGTAATAAATCCCGACGCGCCCTTCAAAGTAGTAATAGAAGCGCATGCTGATGAGATCAGCTGGTTTGTGAACTACATCAATCCCGAAGGCTTGTTGTACCTGAAGAGGAACGGTGGAGTCGACCACCAGATAGCTCCCGGCCAGCGTGTATGGATACAGGGACGTAAAGGTTCAGTACAGGCTGTTTTTGGATGGCCTGCTATTCATACCCGCATCAATAGCGCAGAAGCTAAAGAGCCTCAGCCGAAAGTGGAAAATCTTTTCCTCGATTGCGGCGCCCGCAACAGAAAACAGGTAGAGGACTTAGGCATTCATATCGGCTCAGTGGTTACCTACCAGGAAGGTTTTGAAGAGCTGGCGTACGATTATTTTGTTGGAAGGGCTTTCGACAACCGCGTAGGTGGTTTTATGATAGCCGAAGTGGCCCGCATGCTCAAAGAAAATAAAAACAAGCTCCCTTACGGCTTGTATATCGTGAACGCGGTGCAGGAAGAAGTTGGCCTTCGCGGAGCGGAAATGATCGCAAGGCGCATCAAGCCCAACATTGCCATTATTACCGATGTAACGCACGATACTACCACTCCCATGATAAATAAAATAATTGAGGGTGATATTGCCTGTGGTAAAGGTCCTTCGCTTGCTTATGGACCGGCAGTGCATAACAAGCTCCTGCACCTGGTGCAGGACGTATCTGTAAAAAAGAAAATTCCCGTGCAGATGAGGGCCGTTTCAAGAAGCACCGGAACCGATACTGATTCGTTTGCATATGCAAATGATGGATGCCCTTCTGTACTTATTTCTATACCACTGCGCTATATGCATACTACAGTGGAGATGCTGCACCGGAACGATATAGAGCAGACCATCCGCCTCATGTATGAAACTTTGTTAACTTTGACGCCTAAAACCAATTTAAGCTACCTCTGATGCTTCACACACTTTTATACCTGGACCCCGGCAGCGGTAGCTACCTGGTGCAAATGATCATAGCGGCTGTACTGGCAGGCATGTTCTTTTTTAAAAATTTATGGTGGAAGATCAAATCCTTTTTTACACGAAGCAAAAACGATCCATCATCACCGAAGGAAGACTAAATGTCAAATCACCTGCAGCATCCTTCTTCTTTTCGTGACCCATCGGGTTTTATTTTTCAGGCGAACGATCTTGTATACCGCCAGGTGAACCGGCAATCTGCAGCGGAGTACGATCGTTTCATGCAATCCGGCCTGTACGAAAAACTTACTGCAGCTAAAAAGCTGGTGGAGCATGAAGAAATAGCAGAAAATTTCACCGGTTCCGATGAATGGTACAAAACGCTTTTGCCGGAACAATTGCCTTTTATAAGTTACCCGTATGAATGGTGTTTCGATCAGTTGAGAGATGCAGCGCTGCTGGTGCTTGATATCCTTAAGCAATCCATACAGCATGAATTTATCCTGAAAGATGCAACACCTTTCAATGTTCAGTTTTACAAAGGAAAACCGGTTTGGATAGATACGCTTTCGTTTGAAACGTACGATCCATCGAAACCCTGGGTAGCTTACCGCCAGTTCTGCGAATGCTTTTTATTCCCGCTTTATTTAGGCCGCTATCTCAAAACAGATATCCATAAAACTTTAAGCACTTACCTGGAAGGCATTCCTGCCGCGCTTACTTCTAAATTGCTGCCCATGCGCAGCGGTCTTAGCCTGGGCGTTTGGCTGCACGTTTACCTGCAGGGAGCTGTAAAAGCAGATAACAAAAGCACTGCAGCACATGGCAGCTTCAATAAGAAAAAGCTTATGAACCTGGTAACGCACCTGGAGACCATCATCGGTGGATTTCACGGGCGGCAATCAGGCACTACATGGAGCGACTATTATGATGCAACTATCTTAAGCCATCAATACCTGCAGGAAAAGGAAAAAATATTCAGGCAAATGCTGCAGGGTATCGATTTCAATATGGCCCTGGACGCCGGCACCAACGACGGACATTTTGCGAAGATCCTTGCAGAAGGCGGAAGCAATGTGATAGCAATGGATAATGATGGCGCATCCATCAACAGGCTGTATGTGCATGTGCGAAAGAACAACACCCAAAATATTCTTCCGCTTCAGATAGACATTACACAGCCTTCACCGGCACTGGGTTATCGCAATCGTGAACGTGCTGCTTTTTTTGACCGGCTGCATGCCGATCTTGTTACTGCACTTGCGCTGATCCATCACCTGGTGCTGGGCAAGAACATACCGCTTGCATCGCTTGGAGAATTTTTTAATGAGATCACCGGCAGGCACCTGCTGATAGAGTTTGTGCCGCCAACAGATCCCAAAGTGATCGAGTTGTCTAAATCACGCACGGCGCTGCACCCTTACGATGTGCAGACTTTTGAACAAAGTTTTGGCGAATATTTTATTACACTGCAGAAAAATCCTATTGCAGGTACTGACAGAATACTGTACCTGATGGAAAAAAAGAATAGATAATCCTCCATTCAATTACAGGAATTGAAAACTTCATTGCTGCATAACAGATGGTTTACCGCGCCGGTATTTTTCCTGCTGCTGCCAATATTTTTTGTTGTGCATGGATGGCAGGAAAATTTTGCCTTCATTCCTGCAACAGACATCGGTTTATTGCTGTTGATGTACCTGGTTGCAGCGCTTGTTTTGTATGCGATTGCCTGGCTTTGGCTGCGCAACCAATACAAAGCGGCGCTTGCGAGCTTTGCACTGATGGCGCTTCATTTCTTTTTTGGCGGAATACACGATCTGCTGAAAAGAAATTTCGAGAATGCTTTCATTTCAAAATATGCTTTCATTCTGCCGCTCTGCCTCTTGCTGATTATTATTATGCTGATAGCATTGAAAAGAAAAAAAAGCTCTTTGCAAAAAGCAGCCGCTTACCTGAATATGCTGCTGGCATTGCTGATTATTATAGATGTTGCAAGGATATTGCTTCCGAAGCAAGATTCGCCAGATAAAAAAACCGGTGTTACATTAAACTGCGACAGCTGCTACAAGCCTGATATTTATTTTGTATTGCTGGATGAATATACTGGCAACGATGCGCTGCGCGACCTCTTTAATTTTGACAACGCTGCATTTGAACAGCAGTTGACGAACAGGGGCTTTCATGTGGTGCCGCACAGCCGGAGCAATTACAACTACACACCGTTCTCGATGGCTTCCATCCTGAACATGCAGTACCTGCAACTGGAAAATACCGAGCGCAAAAAACCCGACATCACTTATGCCTTCCGGCTGATCAATCAAAACGAAGTAACTGCTTTGCTGGAACAAAATGGTTACAGCTTTTACAATCATTCCGTATTTGATTTGCCCGGCAGACCAATGCAGACAGAAGAAACATTTATTCCTTCCCGAACAAAATTGATCACTGCGCAGACTTTGTTAAGCCGTTTGAACAGGGACCTGGGCTATCATCTTGTTACCACTTTGAAAATAAAAAAAGCGGTAGACCACCAGGCTTACCGTATCCAGCGCAGCAATGCCAGGTTGTATGATCTTACATGGAAGCAGTCCGCCGCTCCGCATACGCAGCCGCAGTTTATATACACGCATTTGATGATGCCGCACTATCCTTATTATTTCGACAGAAATGGCAAGCCCATGGACCCTGCCCGCGTATTGCCCGAAGCGAATAATATGAACAGGAAAGATTATGTGGAGTATATGCAATATGTAAATAAGAAAATACTCGATCTCACCGATCATATTTTACAAGCTTCCGCAAAGCCGCCGGTGATCATTGTGATGAGTGATCATGGCTTTAGACATTTCAACAAACCGGTAGCGCTCAAATATCATTTCATGAACCTGAATGCGGTTTATTTACCGGGAAAAGATTACAGCGGTTTCTATGATAGTGTTTCCAATGTGAACCAGTTCAGGTTGATTTTTAATTCCGTTTTTAAAACCGGTTTGCCGTTGCTGAAGGATACAAGTATTTACTTGAAGGATTAGTGAATACAGGGAACGCGGATTATCAG
>JBAVMD010000964.1:0-7414 GCA_049689695.1 Chitinophagaceae bacterium
GCACAAGAGAAACCCCTTGTGCCTTGTACCTTGTCCCTTGTGCCTTATTTAAGAAATTGAAATGCAATAATTGCTACCATAAAGTTGGTATTCTTCTTCCCAGTTGAGCAATATCATCTTGCGCTCATTCTTGTTCTGGAAATCTGTTTCGCATACGACTGTATCGTCTATCATCAGGCTCATCTTACTTGTTGCCGGAATATCATGCAGTTCCAGGGCTATCCTGCTTTTTCTGCTATTGAGTGTATGCGTCCACATAAAGTGCGTTTGAAATACATACGCAAAGGATATGCCTGTGGAATTGGACAATTGGTCATTGGGTAAATAAGTCAATTGGTCATTAGGTCATTGATCAAATCTGATGACTTAATGACCAATTGACCTAATGACCTTTCTTAATGGCCTGTTTTATTCATAACAAGAATATCCGCCTGATCAGTACGGGAAAGCGTATTGTACCAGGATATTACCGTAGGGTTCTGGTGCTTGCTGGTGGGCACAAAAGCATCGAAGTACTTCTCCAGTAATTCAAGGCTTTTCAGGGGTAGATAGAATTTCTTGCCATCCTCTTCGAGTTTATATAAAGCATTCAAAGGATCGTATTCAGGTTTTAATCGTTCCACAGTGTTCATAGTTTTTAATTTAGGTTCCCGCACTTAAAGGATGTCAAAAAATCGGGCCGCATCCGTCATTGCTGTGTCATTACTCTATTAAATAATGATTTCTTAAACCGGGGGCTCTTGCTTTTTTATTTTAATTATCGTAACTTATATTTTGTAACCCACTCTTGAATCCTTTCCCGATGAAATGTTTTTCACCGTTAAAAGGAACCTTATGTTAATCCAACCTCCAACGCTCAATGCTGATACTCTAAAGAGTCTCCTCAGCACAGAAATGCTGCGTTACGCCACAGCCATCGAGAACGACATGCCGTTCAAACAGACCAGAAAGATCAGAAAGAATATCAACAAGCTGAAGACGCTGCTGAAATCGCAGGAACAAATGACTGGAACAAGTTAATTGAATTTTACGATCCGGCTCTGACATGTATGCCGGGAGTTGTCGTGAACTCCCCGCCAATGGTAAACATTGCTGTTAATGTTATGCCGTGTTCAAGCATATCGTTTACTCATGCGCAAGTGATTAAACGCAGAAAACATTATTGCCACCGGCTCTCCTCACATCTACACTGCGGCTGCATTTCATTAAGTATCAGAATGTTGATTGTTTTCCTCATAATAATTGGCGGCAAATAAAAATTTCCTTCAAAAATTACGGCACGAGAATTTTAATATTTCAATTTGAAATCAAATTCATAAACTAAAAACTTTTGTTATGCCAGACAACTCAAACAATGCAAATCGTCAAGGCAATTCCGGAATGGGAAGCCAGGAAAATACAAGCAATTCAGGACAAAGTGGATATGGACAACAAAGCGGATCAGGCAGCCGTTCTGAAGATTTAGGCAGCCAGCAACAGAACACCGGCTCTTCCGGCCAGGGTGGTTCAGGCGCAAGCCGTGGTTCTCAAGGCAGCGGTATGGATCGCAGCTCAGAAGGCGGATCGGGCCGTGAAGGTCGTGAAGACCAGGAAGGTGGTCAATGGGGCAATCAGCAAAGAACAGGCTCTATGAGTGCAGACCTTGAAGGCGAAGATCTCGAAGATGAAGATGAGTTGGATGATGAGCTGATCGACGAAGATGATGAAGAAGAAGATGATGATGAGAATATGGATCGCAATTCAGGCAGAAGCTCAGACAGAGATAGCGCCGTTTAGTACAGCAAAATACAGCATCAGAGGCCCTGGTTTCAGGGCCTTTTTTATTTGCCGTTCGTCAATATTTTTAACCGCGTGCTGAATCTTTTCCTCAATCTGTTGGTTCAGATGAAATTTATGTTGTAATTTTTGGAGGCACATTTTTAGAATGTAAGCTTATATCCTAACTATAATCGTTGAAAAATTAAAACACGTACTATGAGAGAGAATCAAAGAGGTGGTTTTGAAAACATTTCCTCCGGTACCCAGAAAGGAAGAAATAAAATCGAAAAAACCGGCGAACCCATACACTGCCAGGACCAGCAGTCGAATGCCAATGTATCCGCGAATATAAATGGCCTTAATTCAGAAGGCATGATCTACCTCGATATTATCCCGCGGTTTGCATTGTAACACAAAATTTATTCAGCCCGTAAGGGCATCAATAAGCCGGCAATACCGGCTTATTTTTTTGGTGCTGTTCCAGCTTCTTTCTGCCTCACCGGCAAGATGATGATAAAATTAGATCCCTCGTTCTCGATGCTGTGCGCGGTGATCAATCCATTGTGCTTGTCAACGATCTTTTTAGTGATCGCAAGGCCGATGCCGGTGCCTTCATATTTTTCTTTTGTATGAAGTCGCTGGAAAATGGTAAATATCTTATCCCGGTATTGTTCATCAAAACCAATCCCGTTATCTGAAATGGTGATGCGGCAAAAATTGCCGTCCGCGGCAGAAGGGCCTTCCAAGCTTTTAGCTGCAATGAACTCAGACCTTAGCCTGATATGTGGGTTTGTACCCTTACGGGAGAACTTAAGCGCGTTGCTGAGCAGGTTCTGAAATACCTGTCGCATCTGGCCGGGCACGGCCTCAATTTCCGGTAGCTGACCAATCTCGATCACCGCATTCTTTTCTTCTATCACCAGTTCCAGGTCTGCTAGAATATCTTTCAGCAAATCATTCAGGTTAGTGACCTTGAAGAGCTGGTTCACAGACAGGCGTGAAAAGCTCAGGAGATCATTCACCAGCGTCGTCATTCGCGCAGAAGAGCTGATGATGCGGTCCAGGTAGCTTGTTGCAGGGCTTTCAAGGTTGTTGAGATATTTGTCTTTTATCAGGTTGCTGAACATGTGGATCTTGCGCAATGGTTCTTTAAGATCATGCGAAGCCACCGAAGCAAATTGCTGAAGCTCTATGTTGCTCGATTCAAGCTCGGTATTCATTTGCTGCAATTCACGCGTACGATCTTTTACACGGGATTCGAGCATTTCATTCGCCATCTTCTGCTCGTGAATATCAGTAAATGTTCCAACCCACATCTGCAGCTCACCGCCTTCATCTTTTCTGGGATTTGCTTTCACCAGGTGCCAGCAATAATCGCCGTCATGTCTTAACAGGCGGATCTCTACTGAAAAGTATTTACGCTGCTGCATGGCATTGTGCCATTCCATATTCAGCTCGGGCTGGTCGTCAGGATGAATGATCTTTTCCCATCCCCTATCCATTCCATCTTTCACCGAAAGCCCGGTATACTTTTCAAATTCATGGTTAATAAAATTCAGGCTGCCATCTGGCGTAGCAGTCCATACGATCAGCGGCATGGACTCCGCCAGGAATTTCTTTTGTTCGATATTGCTCGCCACTTCCTGCTCAACCCTTCTCAATTCCGATACATCCAGCATGGAACCCAGCATACGATAAGGCATGCCTTGCTCGTCGTGCAGAATATAGCCTCTGTCAAGAATATCTGCATAGCTGCCGTCTGCGCGGGCAAAACGATATTCTGCAGACCATTGCTGGCCGGCAGAATTTATCTGCTGGTAAATACTGTTGGCAACTCTTTTCTTATCGTCAGGATGAATTTTTTCCAGCTTGAATGCGCTGTTATAAATGGACTTGTCATTTGCATCATAACCAAACGAAGCATAGAAGCCTTCGCTCCACCACATTTTATTCTTTCCGAGGTCCCAATCCCAGATGGTATCGTTGGTAGCTTTTGTAACAAGCCTGAAGCGTTCTTCACTTTGTGACAGCTCCATCGTTCTTGCATTCACCTTATCTTCCAGGCTGAGGTTCAGCCTGCGCAGATTCTCTTTCGCGTTCATGAGTTCACCATAGCTCTTCTTCAGCTTCACTTCAGAATCTTTCTTATCAGTAATATCAGTAAGTGTTACTACAAGGCCGTCCATCATTTTAATGCCCACCACATCAAACCAGCGTACTGCATCTTTTGCAGTCAGTTCATGCTCAAAACGAATGATATTCCCTGACCTTACTACTTCAGAAAACTTATCAAAAAAATCACCGGTGAAAATGCCGCTAAAATCTTTCTTTAATTGGGTGCCTATATAATTTTCGTTCGTGCGCCCCATTAATTTATCAGCGGCATAATTGGCGGCCAGCCATTTGAAATCAATGACGTTATGATATCCGTCTCTCACCGCGCTAAAAGCTATAATGGCGCTCGGGCTCGATTCAAATACCGCCTGGATGATGCTGTCCCGCTCACGCAACGCGCTGATGTCTACAAAAGTTATCACAACGCCATCGGTCTGCTTATCCTGCTTTACATAAGGCAGTATGCGCATAAGACTGCTTGTGCCGTTGTTAAGCCTTATCTCTTTTTCAAATACATGGCCTGTTTTTATTACCTGCTCAACATCTTTCACCAGGTTGTCGTACCGCAGGTTTGTTGAGATATGATTGATGGGACGCCCGATATCTGTTTCAATCAGGTTCACCAGTTTTATTGCGGCGGGATTGAATTTGCGAATGGCGAGTTTTCTATCGAGAAATATCTGGGCAACGTCTGCACTCCTGAAATAATTATTCAGGTCATCATTCAATTCTACCAGCTCTTTGATCTTCAGCTGGTGTTCTGTATTTAAAGTATGCAGCTCTTCATTCAGCGATTGCAATTCTTCATTGGAGCTTTGCAGCTCTTCATTGGCGGAAAGCAATTCTTCGTTGCTGGATTGAAGTTCTTCATTACTGGTTTCAAGGCCCTCAACAGCCATCTGCAGATCGCTCCTTGTTTCCTTAAGCTCCTCCTCCAGTTCCAGGATATATTTATTCAATTCGGGATCCACGTCTGCATTGGTATCAACAGCTATCTTGCCTGTCCGTTCTTTATGTATCTCTCCCAATACTACCAGCGTCAGCGCGTCTGCAAGGTTTTTAGCGCCGGGTTTAACAATAACGCTCACATAACGGTTCTTTGTTTTTCCTTTTACCCTTACGCTTCTTACATTAACTTTTTTCTGTTCGGTAGTTGCCCTCCTGATGGCTGTATTGATGGCAATAGACAATTCAGTAGGCAATAGCTTTAGCAGGTTCAGATGCAACCGGCCTTCCGGCAGTGAAATATATTTTTTATAATTACTTGTTGCTTCCTTTATCTCGTGATTAATATCAACATAAAAGGCTGCATAACCGAATTCCTCCGCAAGCACTTCCCTGAATTCCGTGGAAATATCACGCGCAGGTTTACCAAAGCCTGTTCTTCTTTCAGCTCTTGGTTCGCTGGAGAATTTGCCATAGTCCAGCGATTTGCCATACAATGTATCGGTCTGCGTAAGGCGATGGCTGCCATCTTTCCGGTAGATTTTCCATTTGCTGTTAACCTCTTCAAGGCTATCCTGCATTTGTGTAACTGTTTCACTGGGCCCAAGGAACAGGATGCCGCCATGGTTCAGAGAAAAATGCAGGGTGGCGATGACCTTCTTCTGAAGAACGGTGCTCATGTAAATAAGCATGTTCCTGCAGCTTACAAGATCGTTCTTGATAAATGGCGGGTCCTTGATAATGTTATGCTTTGCAAATACGATCTGTTTGCGGATGTAGGGAGTTACATGATATTGGTTTCCGTCTTTGATAAAATATTTCTCCAGCAGGTCTGCATCAATATCTTTTGAAATAGATTCAGGGTAAATACCTTTAGATGCAACTTCAAGTGCGGCCTCATCGATGTCTGTTGCAAAAATCTTCACTTCAAGCGGTGTGTTTTTCGAAGTGAGATACCTGTCTATCATAATGGCCATGGAATATGCTTCTTCGCCCGTACTGCACGCACTCACCCATACTTTCAGCATATCGCCTTCACCTTTTTTAGCCATTATTTCAGGGAATACTTCATTGTAAAGTATTTCGAAGGCCGCTCCATCCCTGAAAAATTTAGTGACGCCTATCAGGAAATCTTTGCTCAGGCTCCTGCATTCTTCCGGTTGTTCCCTGAGAAACGCAACATACTGGTCCAGCACCCGAATGCCCTGGTGCGACATTCTCCTGCTGATGCGCCGGATGATGGTAGGCGTTTTATAAAAATGAAAATCATGTCCGCTTTGCTTGTACACCAGCCGGAATATTTCTTCCAGCAGGTTCTCATCTATTTTGCCCTTGTTGAGAATATGAATGGGCTTTTCTTCAAGATGACTGTAGATTTCTTCGGGCATCAGTTCGGGCGCCAGTATCATATCAGCGTTGCCCGATGCAATGGCGCTGTTGGGCATGCCATCGAATTTGGCGGTACATGGATCCTGCACCAGCACCGTGCCTCCCGCTGCCTTAATGGCCTCGATGCCGCGTGTGCCATCAGTACCTGTTCCGGAAAGTATCACGGCCACTGCCTGAGGGCCTTTGTCCTGCGCCAGTGAATGCAGAAAGAAATCGATAGCAGTATTAGGCGCTTTATCAGGGACCTTATCCACCAGCCGCAACTTGCCGTGGCTGATGGTCATTAATTTATTATTTGGTATTACGTACACGCAATTTCTCTGCACCATCATATCCTGTTCCGCTTCAAACACATTCATGTGCGTGTGCTTCGATACCAGTTCTACCAGCAGGCTTTTGTAATCAGGTGACAGATGCTGAATTACTATGAAAGAAATATTCGTGTTCTCCGGCACGTTATCAAAAAATTCATGAATGGCTTCCAGGCCGCCTGCTGAGGCGCCAATAGCCACCACATTATGCCCGTGAGATGGCAAAGCCGCTACGTGAGCTGTTCTGTTTTGTTTTTGCCGTGATGTTAGATTTTCATCCATAACAAATAACTGTTACCCAGCTTAATTTTTTGCCCTGAGATTTAAAATAAAATTCCTGAAATTCCCGGCTGCCGTAACTTCCTGCGCCTTCCATGGCAATGAAGTATTTTTTACCACCTGCTGCCATAGCCTGAAAGAATTTCTGGGATGATAGGTGATGTTGTCTTTTTCGAAGTTGATGGCTTCATTCGGGTTACCACCCCAGTTCACTTCCTGTATTGCTTCTGGCCTGAAGCCAATAATGTACTCACCTTTTGCAGGATCGATGGGTATTGCTATAATGCCACTTGCCACATCGCTGAACGCTTCTGCGCTTTCATAGACCTCTGCAAGATTGGACACGTGAAAAATATCACTTTGCGGATTACTCTGCAGCCAGTAAACAATTTCTTTTATCTGATCGGCTGTTGGCACGTCTCCTGTTGTCTTTATCTGCCTCGGGCTTACAAGAGCAGCGCCGCCGGCATTCAGCAGGTCGAGAATGCTTACTTCGCTGTTGAACAATCCTTCTGCGAGATCATTTTTGTAAACCTGTTTCATGAGGCTCGATTCCAATGCGGAGAGCCTGCTGCTGAAATCGAACCCTTCCTGGTGCTGTATAGAAGAGATCTTAG
>JBAVMD010000965.1:0-6800 GCA_049689695.1 Chitinophagaceae bacterium
TGATCACCAGTTGCCAGGTATCTGAAAAATGAAACACAGGCCCAGTGGCTGCCCAGATAATAATGATAAGAAAAGCAATAACGAGAGAAATAGGGCGGCCGGTAATGTGGGTTACTTTAGTAGAGAATTTATTGTAGAAGCGCGCAATGCGCAACTTTGATTTGGGAATTTTGTGGCTGTGATTCATGATCCCTGTTTTTTGGTTTTATATAGCTGCCGCAGAGTGATCATTGTGATATTCTGCAAAAGCGAAAAACAATTGGTAATGATAATTGGCCAGTCAGATTTTAAAATGCCGTAATAAATCCACAAACTCACTCCGGCCAGTAATACGATCAGCATTCCCAGGGGTACCTGTTCGGCTTTTTTATCTTTTATAAGTTTTAAGAGCGGTGGCAATAAAGACCCCGCTGTAAGTATTCCCGCAATTATCCCTATCCATTTAGCGTCAATCCCTTCCATAATATATAAATAAAAAAAGTCAGACCATAAAAGTCTGACTTTACAAAAACCCAAACCAACCCTATGAGCAAAAGTTTAATCTTTTTCTTCCTGACCCGCGCCTTCCATTTCCGCTTCTACATTTATATCGTTCTCTGCGATGTAGGTAAGCAACTGATCTGTATCTTTTTCTTCCTGCAATGTTTGTTCCAGTAATTCTGCAATGTTGCTGAGGTTTAATGTGTGCGCCAATTGCACCAGTCCACCATAGGTAGCTATCTCATAATGCTCCACTTTTTGAGCGGCCATGATCAACGCTACGTCGCGGGTCATGCTGCCATCTTCGGTTTCTTCGATGATTCCTTCAGATTCCTTGATAAGCCCTTCCATAGCGTCGCATTTCTTAGCCTGTGGCTTTTTACCCAACAGTTCAAAAACCTGCTCCAGTCTTGTCGCTTGTTCACGGGTAACTGCTGTATGGTCTTCAAATGCCTGTTTCAGTTCCTCGGTAGTAGTCTTTTTCTGCATTTTAGGCAATGCCTTCAGTAAAGCTTTTTCGGCCCAGTAAATATCCTTTAACGAATCATGAAAGAATTTTTCGAGAAGCGGATGAGATTTGCGTTCGCTGTCATTCTTTTCAGAAGACTGAGTTTTGCTTCCACTGCTTGCATTCGTCTTGCCGTTTCCTGATGAGCTTCTGCCTCCGCCTGATTTTGTTGTTGTGGCGGATTTCGATCTCGCTGTCTTTGCCATATTAGAAAATTTTGTGTTAGTTATTTGCATTAGTAGTTAAAAAAAATATGCCACGATGAAAGCTTCGAGCCGCGAGCTATGAGCTTCGAGCTGAAATGCTTACGGCTATGCTCGCTACTTTGAAGATTCTGTATTCTTGCTCGCAGCTCGCAGCTCGTGGCTCATAGCTTTTCCGAAAACTGGCACGATGTTTCCAGTATAAAATGTATCAATATATTTCTCTTTAAGGGGTGGTTAAGTTTAATTACAAAACCTGAGAACATACCCGAATTCACCTGATCCGGGTAATGCCGGCGAAGGGAAGAAAAAGAGAAATATTAAGGGGTCCTCGCTTAGGCGGGGACTTTTTTATTAAAGGCACAAGGCACAAGGCACAAGGTACAAGGAACAAGGAACAAGGTACAAGGCACAAGAAAGAAAATGAAGCAATACCCAACGTGAACCCCCTTGTCCCTTGTCTCTTGTAACTTGTTCCTTTCTACAAGAGTCTCTCTTGTAGATGATTTTCCTCAAAACCTACCGGGCTCGGCTTAACCGTATTTTCCGCAAGGAGTGGTATCAGTTTTGAAAAGATAAGTGAAAGAGTATTTCTATGTTGACTGAAAATCACCTCAATTTCCTGCGTGAGAAAATACAGGAACTCCGCTCCGCCCTTTTTTTCAATACCAGCAATGCTGTACTGAAACTTCCTTGCTGCATCATCAATACAATTAAAGTAGATGAAGCCGGACAGGTTTGGTTCTTTGTACACAGGCCCGAGCAATACCTCCATGAATTTGATAAAGAATTTCCTGCACGCCTCGACTTTTTTCAAAAAGGGAAACGTTTTTTTCTTCATTTAACGGGGAAGGCATTTATTATTACTGACCCGGAAGAGCTTAATGAGATCATCAGCTTAACCGAAGATGTAAAGCAAAAGGCTATGGCGCAGATGGTACTTATTAAATTCAACATTGCCAATGCCGATTACCACGAGCGTGTTATGCCGGGTAAAAGCATCGTGCAAAAAATGCGCTCCCAGTTAAGCAGGTTGCTCTTTAAAGAAAAAACAGGCTTCAGGCCTTACCGTCTTGAGCCAACTTATTAGTTCTTTCTTTCCTGGGTTGATTGGCGGTCGTAGGGTAAAGCCGGCAATTTTTCAGGTATCCATTCGTTCATATTAAATGATCCTTATGAGCAATTTTAAAAAAATCATCGAGGTGTTGAACGACCTTATCAAGATCAATAAGGACAGAGAAGAAGGATACGTGAAAGCCGGCCGCGAGTTAACTCCGGCTGAACACAACCTGCGTGGGATATTTGAAAGAAAAGCACAGGAAAGCAGGAACAATGTAATGCAACTGCAATACAAGGCCGAAGAAATAGGAGCCAATGCCGGAGAAGAGACGGAGGTTGCGGAAGATGGCAGTTTTACCGGAGCATTGTATAAAGCCTGGACAGACCTCAAAAGCCTCTTTACCGGTAATGATGAACACTCCATTCTCGCATCCTGCGAATCAGGCGAAAAAGCAGCACAGGAATGTTACCGGCATGCACTCGAAGAACCTGAATTACCAGAAGATATCACGCACATTATAAAAGCACAGAAGCAATCTATTGATGCATCGCATGAGGAAATAAAGAACTTATTAAATTAGCAAATTAGCAAATGGCGCAATTTGAAAATGTGTGATCAATTCATGCATTTGCTAACTGCGCCATTTTCAAATTTGGCTAATTCTGCTATGGCTTAATATTCGCTGTAAACCCAGCATGGATCACCCAAATTACGGCTTATCTAAAAGCAAGGAAGAAGCACTCGTTACGGACGATTGGTTTGATGATAATGTAAACGATCCGCTTCCACGCGCAGTACTGCGCCAGAATGCACATACTTTACTGGATGGTGAATGGAAGTTTGACCTTGACCCTGACGATAAGGGATTGGCAGATGGCTGGCACCTGGACCATAAATACGAGCACGCTGCTCAATGGCCCGGCAGTATTGAAGAACACATGGCTGCGGCCAAAGGGCTGCAATCCGTTCATTCATGGCAAGATAAAGTAGTTGCCTGGTACGAGCGGGAATTTGCGTATACACAAAACGGTCAGTCGCCTAACGCTATGCTGCAGCTTACTTTCGGCGCCTGCGGTTACGAAACCAGGGTTTGGCTCAACGGAATCCCATTGCATACCATTGAAGGGGAGGAGGCGCATATTGGAGAATATACTTCTTTCTCTTATGAACTGAACCAGGAAATACTGAAGCCTGTAAACCGCCTCACCGTTCGCATAGCCGATACCATGGACGCAGATATTCCACGCGGCAAACAGGAATCACACGTATATAAACGCGGCGGCATCTGGTACCAGACTTACACGGGCGCCGTGCGCAGCATCTGGCTGGAGACAGTAGAGCGTAACCGCCTTCGGTCACGCGTAGGTGTTGTAAGCGTGGTGGAAGATCAGTTGGTGCGTTTCAACTTAACTATCCGCATACACGACCCCGGCGCTTATACATTGAAGTTGAAAGTTTTCAATCGCAAGCAGGATGGCAACGAGCCACTGGCTACCGGGGATTTTCCTTTACGCCTCGAGGCCGGACAAAAGCAGCAACGCGTAGTACTGGAAGTGCCTGAAGCAAAATTATGGTCGCCCGAAACACCGCACCTGTACAGGCTTGTGGCGCAGTTGATAGACGAAGACGGATATGTAGCTGAGATCGAAACACATTTTGGCTTGCGCAAGATTGAAGCAAGAGGCTGTTGCGTATATCTCAACAATAAATCGGTTTACCTGGATGGCATTTTATACCAGCCCGGCGCTTCCACTTACGAACAGATCAAAAAACACATGCTGGCCATGAAAGCGCTGGGATGTAATCTTGTGCGCATTCACATAGCAGGTGTTGACCCGCGTATTTATAAACTGGCAGACCGCATAGGCGTAATGTTGTGGGTAGAGGTGCCAAGTCCCCACCGGTCCAGCCTTAAGAGCCGGGAAAATCATTATGATGAGCTGCAGCGAATGCTTGCGTTGATCGAAACGCATCCGTCTGTGGTAATATGGAGCCTTTACAATGAGGACTGGGGCGCACAGGATATTGCCACGAATGCCGATACGCGTAAGTACATCATCGATACTTATCATTATTTGCACATCGATCATCCGCAATTCCTGGTAGTGGACAATGACGGCTGGCAGCACATTTCACTCGAAGGAAGGTTGAAATCTGACCTGCTCACAGCGCATTTTTATACGCCCGATCTGCAGCGATGGAAAGAAATGCTTGATAAAGTTGTAAGCGGGCAACTGGATGGCGTTGCCGCGTTCCCGTTAGTGGTAGGCGATCCTTTCTTTTACAGGAAACAGGTGCCGCTGGTAGTTAGCGAATGGGGTGGATTTGGTTTTGTGGATTATGGAGGGCCTAAAAGTGATGATGAACGATCTGACCTGATAAAAAAATTTAAAGACGAGTTGCGTATACGCCCAATTGCAGGCGATGTATATACACAGGCTACCAATATTGAAGATGAGCGTAATGGTTTGATAGATGCAGAGACCGGTGAATTGAAAGTGCCTGCAGGATTGTTAAACTCAAGGAATGATGGCAGTGGTAAGGAACAAGGAACAAGGGACAAGGCACAAGCATCATGGCGCTGAAAAAAAAATCACAACCAGCTTCGCGGAAGCCTTCGGGTAAATCGCCTTTTCCGAAGGATATTGAACCCATGCTCGCTACCCTGGTTGATAAACCGGTAGAAGAAGATGGCTGGACGTATGAATTGAAATGGGACGGCTATCGCGCATTGGGATATATAAAAAAAGGACAGGTTGAGATCCGGTCGCGCAACAACAAATCATTCAATAAAAAATATTATCCTGTTCTCAACGCGCTGAAGCAATGGGATGTAAACGCTGTAGTGGATGGTGAAATTATCGTAAGCAATCAGCAGGGACTATCAGACTTCAGTGATCTTCAGAACTGGAGAAGCGAAGCAGACGGACAGCTCATTTATTATGTATTTGATCTGCTTTGGCTTGATGGAGTAGACACAACAAATCTGCCTTTGCAGGAAAGAAGAGAAATGTTGCGTTCGATTGTTCCCGAAGATGACAGCATCATTCGCCTGAGCAATACTGCAGATACGCCGGGCGGCGAATTGTTTACCCTGGCGGACAAGATGGGGTTG
The DNA here is from genome assembly GCA_049689695.1 of Chitinophagaceae bacterium. Classification (GTDB taxonomy): domain Bacteria; phylum Bacteroidota; class Bacteroidia; order Chitinophagales; family Chitinophagaceae; genus DASPKM01. The sequence goes on from JBAVMD010000965.1 coordinate 5,367, forward strand.
GAAGGCATCATTGCGAAAAAAACAGGCAGCCTTTATAAGCCGGGCACACGTTCAAAAGAATGGCTGAAGATTAAAACCGAAAAGCGGCAGGAGTTTATTATCGGCGGCTACACTAAAAATGAAAATACAAATAAGCAGTTCAGTGCTTTGCTGGTTGGTGTGTACGAGGGAAATGTATTCCATTATGTGGGCACAGTAGGAACGGGTTTCAATAGCAAGATGCAAACGGAGATCTTGAAAAAGCTAAAACCTTTCATAACCCGCAAGTGCCCCTTTGTGGAAGTTCCTGAATACAACAAGCCCTCGCGCTTCAGGCCTGACCCGCCTAAGGCAACAGTTACCTGGGTGAAGCCAGAGGTAGTTGCTGAAATAAGTTATCGCGAGCTTACAAAAGATGGCGCTATCCGGCATCCCTCATTTAAGGGGCTTCGTGAAGACAAGAATGCAAAAGAAGTAGTACGAGAGCAGCCGGTGAATACAAAAGAATTATTGAAGGAAGAAAAATCATTGCTGGATAAAAAACTGGTAAAGGCGCCGGCAAAAAAAGAAAGAAGAACATTACTGAACCCTGCTGAAGAAACGCAGGTGCGTAGCGTTAATGGTCATGAATTAAAATTCACTAACCTCAGCAAGATCTATTGGCCAAAGGAAAAAGTGACCAAGCGCGATATGCTCAACTATTATTACCAGGTTGCGCCTTTTATACTGCCTTATGTAAAGGACCGTCCGCAAACGCTCAATCGTTTTCCGCACGGAATTAACGGAGAAAGTTTTTACCAGAAAGATGTAAAAGGAAAAGTGCCGGACTGGATGACTACTTTTCCTTATCATAGTGAAGCAGACGGACGTGATAAAGAGTTCCTGGTATGCACAGATGAGGCCAGCCTGCTGTACATTGCTGCGCTGGGATGCATAGAAATAAATCCATGGAGCAGCCGTATTGAATCGCCTGATAATCCTGACTGGTGCATCATTGATCTCGATCCTGATAAAAATCCATTTGAGCAGGTGATACAAACAGCCCAGGTTACCAAACAGGTGCTTGACAGTTTTGGTATTCCCGGGTATTGTAAAACTTCCGGTTCAACAGGGTTGCATATTTATATTCCATTGGGCGCTAAGTATACTTATGAAGATTCAAAAGAGTTCGGCCGTGTGATTGCGAGGCTGGTGCATGAAGAACTGCCATCGTTCACGAGCATTGAGCGTTTAACAGAGAAAAGAAAAGGAAAATTATATATCGATTTTTTGCAGAACCGACCGCAGGCAACGGTTGCCGGGCCTTATTCATTACGGCCGAAACCTGGCGCACCTGTATCAGCTCCCTTGCATTGGGAGGAAGTAAAGAAGGGAATGAAGATAACTGACTTCAATATTTTTAATATGATCGAGAGGTTGAAAGAGGTGGGCGATTTGTTTAAGCCGGTATTGGGG
>JBAVMD010000966.1:0-2275 GCA_049689695.1 Chitinophagaceae bacterium
TCGTCCATGCCAGGGATCGCCTTGGTAAGTTTCTTTGAGAAGGCGGATGATGTGTTGGATCTGTTGATTCTCCATAGAGGCTTCGCCTTTTTTAATTCAGAAATTCAAAACTATGGAAAAGGCGAAGCCTCTCCCAGCACATTATTTACTCAGATGCATACTTCTTTCCTTATACAACTGCCTGAAATAAGGATCTCTCAGGTCTTTGATGAAACGGATGGCTTCACCGGTTGATTTCATTTCAGGCCCCAGTTCACGGCTTACGCCCGGGAACTTATCAAAACTAAACACCGGTTCCTTAATAGCATAGCCTTTCAGCCGCTTCACGAATTTAAAATCGCGGAGCTTTTTTTCACCCAGCATTACCTTGGTGGCTATGTTGAGGTATGGTATCTGATATGCCTTTGCAATAAAAGGTGTTGTGCGCGATGCGCGGGGATTGGCTTCTATCACATACACTTTGCCATCTTTAATAGCGAACTGTATGTTGATGAGGCCTCTTATGTTCAACCTGAAAGCAATACGGCGTGCATACTCTTCCATGGTTTCAACAACCAGGGGCGAAAGGTTGAACTGTGGCAAAACTGCGTTGCTGTCGCCGCTATGGATACCCGCAGGCTCAATGTGTTCCATTACACCCATCACGTGAAATTCATCGCCATCGCAAATGCCATCTATTTCTGCTTCCTGGCAACGGTCGAGGAAATGATCGATCAGTATTTTATTACCCGGTATGTGCTTCAACAGGCTGATCACCGCATTTTCCAGTTCATCATCGTTGATCACAATGCGCATTCTTTGCCCACCCAATACATAGCTGGGACGTACCAAAACCGGAAATCCTACTTTCTTGGCTACTTCAATAGCGCCGTCAACATTATATGCCGTTCCGTACTCTGGGTAAGGGATGTTCAGCTCCTTCAGCATATCGCTGAAACGGCCGCGGTCTTCCGCTATATCCATATTGTCATACGAAGTACCTACTATACGGATTCCTTTGTTGTGCAGGCGCTCGGATAATTTCAAAGCTGTTTGTCCTCCCAACTGTACGATCACGCCATCGGGCTTTTCATGCTCTACGATCTCCCAGAGGTGTTCCCAGAATACAGGCTCAAAGTAAAGCTTGTCGGCCATGTCGAAATCCGTAGACACCGTTTCCGGGTTACAGTTCACCATGATGGCCTCGTAGCCACATTCCTTAATGGCCAGCAGTCCGTGCACGCAACAATAATCGAACTCGATGCCTTGTCCGATGCGGTTAGGGCCGGAGCCAAGCACAATGATCTTTTTCTTCTTGCTTACAATGCTCTCGTTCGAGCCGCCATGCTCGAAACTGGAATAGAAATAGGGGGTCTTTGCTTCAAATTCGGCGCTGCACGTGTCCACCATTTTATAAATACGCGTAAAGCCTGCGGCCTTGCGCATTTCATAGATTTCTTCGTCTGTGCCATCCTGCATAATGAGCGATATCTGCTGATCGCTGAAGCCCATCAGCTTCGCTTCTTTCAGCATATCCATCGGCAGGGTGTGGAGCTTGTATTTTGAGATCTCTTTTTCGAGATCAACGATCTTGTTCACTTCGTTCACAAACCAGCGGTCGATACCGGTTACCTTGGAAATGGTATTGACGGATACACCAAGCATCAGGGCATCCTTGATGCGGAACATACGGTCCCACTTGGGGATTTTAATGTATTCGATCAGTTCTTCGGCCGACATCTGGCTTTTGGAATAATTGCCCAGGCCAACCGCGTTGTTCTCCAGGCTCTGGGTAGCTTTTTGCAAAGCTTCCGCATAGCTGCGGCCGATGGACATTACTTCGCCCACACTTTTCATCTGAAGGCCAAGCGTATCATTTCCTCCACGGAACTTATCAAAATTCCAGCGAGGCATTTTTACGATCACATAGTCGAGCGCGGGCTCAAAATAAGCGGAAGTAGTTTGAGTGATCTGGTTTTTAAGCTCATCCAGATGGTAACCTATTGCCAGCTTGGCTGCCACCTTGGCAATTGGATAGCCAGTGGCTTTTGACGCAAGGGCAGATGAACGGCTTACGCGTGGATTGATCTCCACTGCAATAATATCTTCCGTATCCGGGTTCAGGGCGAACTGCACGTTACAGCCGCCGGAAAAGTTGCCGAGGCTGCGCATCATGAGTATAGCCTTGTTGCGCATTTCCTGGAAGGCCGTATCGCTCAGGGTCATGGCAGGAGCTACGGTAATGGAATCTCCGGTGTGAACGCCCATGGGGTCAACGTTCTCAACCGTACAGATA
>JBAVMD010000967.1:0-6001 GCA_049689695.1 Chitinophagaceae bacterium
GATCTGTACAGGAGAATAATAGACGATCCCAATAGCCGCAGCCCATCACTGGTCACCAGCAGGCTGAACGCTTTTGGATTGAGGCCCGTGCAGGATTTCGAAAAAACATTTGCCCGCAAACTGGGGCCAGGCGATTATAGTTACAGCCCGCTCATCGGTTTCATTTCTTTGAACCAGCCCTTGCAGCCGGATGAAGTGCTGGCGGTTGCCTTCCAGTACAGTTACAACGGCCGCATTTACCAGGTAGGTGAGTTTTCGCAGGACGTACCGCCGGATACTTCCGTAAACAAGGCCGGTATTCAGAAAGTGCTGTTCCTCAAATTGCTTAAGGCTACTTCTCAGCGTACCCAGCTGCCGCTGTGGGACCTGATGATGAAAAATATTTATACGCTTCGCACGTCTGACGGCAGCTTTATTTCAAGCATTCAGCCATCAGATTTCAAGCTGAACATCTTATATGAAGAACCAAGTAAAGGGCCTAAACGCTTTTTGCCGGAAGGAGACAAAACAGGTGTTCCGCTGATAACGCTGCTTAACCTTGACCGGTTGAACAGCCGGTCTGACCCGCAACCAGACGGGGTATTCGACTATTTGGAGGGACTGACCGTCGTGTCCCAGCAGGCGCGCATTATTTTTCCAAAGCTCGAACCGTTCGGGCACGACCTGGATACAGCTTTTGTAAACCCTGCCGATTCGGCTGAGCTCCGGCGTAAGTATTTATTTTACCCGCTGTACGATACCATCAAGGAAGTAGCAAAGACCTACGCCAACCTCGACCGGTACATCATCAGTGGTACGGCAAAAGGACAATCCACTTCGGAGATCTCGCTGGGTGCGTTCAACGTGCCTCCGGGTTCTGTGGTGGTTTCTGCCGGCGGACAAGTACTGCGTGAGAACTATGATTATTCGGTTGACTATAATCTTGGAACGGTCAAGATCATTAACCAGGCCATCATTAATTCCGGCGTGCCGGTAAGTGTGCAGTATGAGAATAATGCAGGCTTTGGCATACAGCAACGGAATTTTATGGGCTTAAGGCTTGACTACCTGGCTAAGAATACAGCCAAAGAACAACTAAGCCTGGGCGCAACCATGGTGAAGCTGGGCGAACGGCCCTTCTTTACAAAAACAAATTATAATGAAGATCCCATCCGTAACACCATGTACGGGCTGGACTTCAATTACCGTTCAGAATTTCCAAGACTTACGCGCTGGCTGGATAAGCTGCCATTTTATACCAGTAATGAAATGAGCACCATCAATGCGTATGGTGAAGCTGCATTGCTGAAGCCCGGACACCCTTCGCAGATCGGTAAAGGCAGTTCGGGTTTGATATTCGTGGACGATTTTGAAGGCACGCGCAATTCTATCGACCTTCGTTTTCCTATCATCAGTTGGGCATTGGCTTCTACTCCGCAGGGCAATGGATTATTCCCCGAAGGAAGTTTGGGAGATTCGCTTGCTTACGGTTTCAACCGTGCCAAGCTGGCCTGGTATAATATTGAACCTGTGCTCCAGGACAGCCGCAATTCCAATAACCCGGTAAGAAATTATGAGAATTTACTGGATCCTACTGTTCGCCCGGTGACCGTGCAGCAGATCTTCCCCAACAGAACTTCAGAGTTCGGGCAGGCGCAGCTGATCACTTTCGACATGGCATATTATCCTACAGAAAAAGGCCCGTATAACTTTAGTGCAAGCGATACTGCGCTTAACCCAAATGGTACATTTAAAAACCCCAGGGTAAAATGGGGTGGCATCATGCGTGCTATTGACCAGGTTGACTTTGAAACCGGCAACGTGGAGTACATAGAGTTCTGGTTGCAGGACCCCTTTTTGAAAAACCCCAACAGCACCGGCGGACAATTGTTCTTTAACCTCGGCAATATTTCAGAAGACATTTTAAGGGATGGAAGAAGGTTCTTTGAAAATGGATTGAACACGCCTAAGATACCGGCGCTCATCGATTCAACATCCAAGTGGGGCCGGGTGCCCGCTAACCCTATACAGGTAACAAATGCATTCAGCAATGATCCTGATGACAGGCCGTTCCAGGACGTAGGCTTTGATGGTCTTACCGATGATGGGGAGCGCAATAAATTCCAGCAATACCTCGCGCAGTTGGCTGCAACCTTTGGTACCAATTCACAAGCTTACCAGCAGGCCATCAATGACCCATCGTTAGATAACTTCCGCAATTACCGCGATGCCGCTTACGATCAGACACAAGCGAGAATATTAGGCCGCTATAAAAATATTAATAACCCGCACGGCAATTCACCCGTGGCTACGGGCGATCAGCAGTTTGTAACTGCATTCACTTTATATCCTGACCAGGAAGAGCTGAACAGGGACAATACATTGAACGAGCAGGAAGAATATTTTCAATACCGTGTGAACCTGCGTCCTTTTGACCTGCAAGTTGGAAGAAATTTTATTACCGATATCAGGGACTTCACACCCAATGGAGGCACACGTGAAAAATGGTACCTGTTCAGGATACCTATTGCCGAGTATGAAAGTAAGATCGGTAACATACCTGATTTTAAATCTATCAGGTTTGTAAGAATGTTCCTGCATGGTTTTGCAGATTCAGTGGTATGCCGTTTTGCAAAGCTTGAACTGATCCGCAACCAGTGGAGGCGCTTCAATTTTGAACTGGATACAACCGGCCAGTATCTTCCTTTACCAGCTAACACGCCTACTACCTTGAATGTACTTGCGGTAAACAAGGAAGAAAACAGCTTCCGCAAGCCGATCAGGTATGTTGAGCCACCCGGTGTTGTGCGCCAGCAACAACTGAGCAACAACAATACCCTGCTGTTGCAGAACGAACAGGCCATCAGCATGCAGGTGTGCAGGCTGGAGCGTTTCCAGACAAGAGGCGTATTTAAAACGCTCAATCTCGACCTGCGTCAGTATGGCCGCATGCAAATGTTCGTTCACGTTGAAGCAACAGATAACGATAATCTTTTGCACGATGACGACCTCAATGCAGTGATACGCTTTGGTAATGATTTCATCAACAACTATTACGAGGTAAGGATACCATTGAAGAAAACAAACTGGGGCGCAACGCTGGATACCGATATCTGGCCTGCGGCGAATGAATTGGACCTTGACCTTGATAAACTTGTTCAATTAAAAACACGGCGCAACAATTTGCCGGCAACCGATCCGCGCAGGATCGGTTATTATTCTGAAGTGATAGATAATCAAACGCTCGCCATTTATGGTAATCCCAACCTGGGCGAGGTAAGGGCCTTCTTCCTGGGCGTTGAGAACGCAAAACTGGAGACAACCTGTCCGGAGATCTGGTTCAATGAGCTGCGCCTGGCAGATCTGAATGAGAAAGGTGGCGTTGCCGCATTGGCAAGGGTAGACTTCAAATTTGCCAATCTTGGTACAGGATATTTATCTGCCAATTACCGCGGTATTGGTTTTGGTACCATCGAGCAGCGTGTGAACGAGCGTGCGAGAGAAATGCTTACCCAGTTTGATGCTGCAACTAACCTGGAGCTTGGTCTGCTGTTCCCGAAAAAGTTCGGTCTTTCCATACCTTTCTATGGAGGTTTTTCAAAAGCCAGCAGCACACCGGAGTATGATCCTTACGACCTGGATATAAAGTACAAGGATAAGCTGAAGGCGGCTCCGCAAAGCCTGAAAGATTCCATCCGAAACGATGCGGTAGATGTTACCACTATCAAAACATTCAACTTCACCAATGTTCGAAAGAACAATACAAGCGGCAAAAAGCAAAAGATCTGGAGCGTGGAGAATGTTGATGTTACTTATTCTTATACCAAGCAGGAGCATCACAACCCGCTTATCGAAAGTGATGAGCGTGTTACGCACAAAGCTGGTGTGGGTTATAATTATGTGGCTACGCCAAAATACTGGCAGCCTTTCAAACGCATGATCAGGTCGCAATCGCCCTGGCTAATACTGTTCAAAGATTTTAATATCAACCCTGTTCCTTCATTGCTTGGTTTCAGGGCCGATGTGCATCGCCAGTTCGGCGCTTTCAGGCCAAGGAATGTGGGTGTACCTAAGTCTTTCACGCAGGAAACGTATGATAAGTTCTTTACGTTCGACAGGTTATACAACCTGCGTTGGGACCTTACGCAATCCATTAATGTAGATTTCAGCGCGCAGAACCGGGCATGGGTAGACGAAGACAGCGGCCGCCTGGATAAAGCTGAGCGCGAACGCATGTGGGCGCGGTTCTGGAGAGGCGGACGTAACGTATCTTATACGCAACGAGCTAATGCTTCTTATGTATTTCCAACAGCCAAGATACCTTTCCTTGACTGGACATCCATCAGGCTGAATTATACAGCTACTTTCAACTGGATTGGCGCTTCGCTGGTAGCCAAGAACCTTGGTAATACACTGCAGAACGGGCAAGACAGGAATGCAACTGCAGAATTGGATTTCACGCGCCTTTACAGCAAATCAAAATGGCTGCGTGCACTTGACCAGGATGCACCTGCACAAACTGATACAACAAAACGTAAGGTTACAGACAGTACAAAGAGAAGAAAAAGAGATCCGAATGCGCCGGTAGAATTGAGTGGCTTTGTAAAAGCAGTAGGCCGGGTGCTTACATCTGTAAAAAGAATGAGCATTAATTACACGGAGAATTCAACCACTACTATTTACGGTTATACAGATAGTACGCAACTCATCGGCACCAATCTTCGTACGGGTGCGCCTGGCTTTGGTTTTATTTTCGGGAGACAGCCAGACACCAATGACATCAACCGTTATGCCCAGAAGGGATGGCTGACGATGGATCCTAATTTCAACTATCAGAACCGGCAGGATTATTCGCAGTCGATAAAACTGACTGCGCAACTGCAGCCAGTGCGTGATCTGAACATCGATATCAATCTCGATAAAACATTCGGAAAATCATACAGTGAGCTGTACAAGGATACGCTGGGGTATACCGGTAAGTTCTCAAGGCTTAATCCATATTCAACCGGAAGCTTCAGCGTGAGCTACATCGCTTTCAAAACATTGTTCGAGCCATTCAAGGAAAACGAAGTGACTGCTTCGTTCCGCAAATTCCAGGATTACAGGATCATTTTGTCTGAGCGGCTTGCCAAGTTGAATCCGTATTCAACACAGCAGCAACAGACCGATGGTTATTACAGGGGCTACACGCGTTATTCGCAGGATGTACTGTTGCCTGCCTTTATTGCGGCTTATACAGGAAAAGATCCCAACAAAGTATCGTTGATAAAGAACAACAACCCAAGTGTGAAGTCCAATCCGTTCAGGGGTATTTTACCAAAGCCTAACTGGCGTGTTACTTACAATGGATTGACGCGCATTCCCGGACTGGAAAAAATATTTACGAATTTTTCCATCAGCCATGCGTACAGCGGAACGCTCAGCATGAACAGTTTCAATTCTGCGCTGTTGTTCCAGGATCCGTTCCGTTCAGGCTATCCGTTCTTTATAGATACTGTTTCCGGTAATTATATTCCTTACTTCCTGGTGCCTAATATTACCATCAGTGAGCAGTTTGCGCCATTGATCGATCTGGATATGCAATTCACCAACCAGGTGTCTGCAAGGTTTGAGTTCCGTAAATCCCGCCAGCTCAGCTTAAGCCTGGTTGATTTCCAATTGAGCGAGAACAGGAGCACTGAGTTTACGATAGGTGCTGGCTGGAGAAAAAGAGGATTTCCATTGCCGTTCCGCATTAAGCTGCCGGGAAGAGATGCACCCGCGAAGAAATTAGATAATGATGTAAACTTCCGGCTCGATTTCAGTTTGCGCGATGTAGCTACATCCAACAGCAGGCTCGATCAAACAGTGGCTTTACCAACATCCGGGCAAAAAGAAATTATCATTTCGCCTTCTATAGATTACGTGTTGAACAATCGTGTGAACCTGAAGCTGTACTTTGATCAGCGAAGAGTAATACCGAAGATATCTACTTCACCGCCTATTACTACTACGAGAGCGGGATTGCAGATTAGGATTGCGT
>JBAVMD010000968.1:0-3184 GCA_049689695.1 Chitinophagaceae bacterium
CCTCTCAGACGAACGCTACCAGACCTGCCCAAAGCCGCAGAAGACTGGCTTCTTACCTGGATACCTGCAACCTTACCTGCGAGGGCATTGTTCAGGTTGGTCTGACGGATGGTATTTAATTGCTCTGAGTTAACTACCTGCGCATTGTAGGAGACGCCTCTGGCCGTTCTCTTTGTGTTATACGCACCTGTTACAATAACCTCGGTAAGTGCAGAATTGCTCCTTGTGAGCGCTACGCTTACATCGCCGGTTGACTGAACTGTAACTGATTGTAAAGCCATTCCCTGTGCGGAAATTTCCAGAACATCTCCGGATTTGGCCCTGATAGTGAAAGTACCACCTGCATCGGCAACAGTAGCATTTTTTGTGCCTTTAATAGTTACGGTGGCAAATGGGATTGGGTCACCCTTGTCGTCTGTGACCTTTCCTGTGACAACTCGTGTCTGTGCCAACGCCAATACACTAAATAGCATTAGCGCTGAAAACAGCGATAGAAGTTTTCTCATGTGACGCTTGTTTAGTTTTTTAGAATTGTAAATATAGGGGATTCCGGACTACGCCAAAAAACTGTTAAATCATAGGAACGGACTTTCAAAGTCTACCAAAAGACAGTACAATTTTAAAAACCGCTGCAAATATTTTAAAAAAATCTTAAATCTTTCAAAAAATAAGCTGGAGTTTATATTCAGAACGGCCGATCGCCTGGGATTCAGTCCCAATAAGCCTTGCGTAAAACGTTTGTGCCCAACGGAAAGAGATATCCGCAGGCATAATTTGCTTTAAAAAGCGCCCTCGGGTCATGGCGGGAACATTTATTTTCAGGTTGACGTAGTAACGACAGCCTTTTTGATAAATGGAAGATATGGAGTAACTGGAAGGCACATCGTTCTCAAAAGCATAGATCCTGGAGTTAAATCCATCAGTTTCAAATATTTGTATCCTCGCTCCCATAGAAACCGGCCAATTGGACGGTTGCCAGCCTATATCATTATATATAAGGTATCCCTGTTCGGGCCGGTTTCCCCCACGGTCGAACCAGACCAACTCCATCCGCTGCCGCAGCCTTACTTCCCGCGAAAGCTGCCAGTGAATATGAATTCTCCAATTGGCCCGCGGAACAGATACAGCCTGGTTAAGCTCAGAATGCCCGTCTGAGTTCAGTTGCTTTGACTCGTACCGGAACCTGCTCCCTATCTCCAGCCTTTTGTGCGGCTGGTATAAGAACTGGAAAAGATATTCCTTGCCTGCTGAGGGATTATCTACCCTGAACTTCAGCCAGGGAAAACGGAACACATCGGCATATATATCCATCCTGATCCCTGGGAAAGGCCGGATAGACAGACCCATGAACATGCCTGATTCATTGGATGGAAGGCTGTTTTCTGTAAAAGCGCTGGCGTAGAAAGATTGAAAGCCAGGTTCAAGCCGCCGGTAAACCAGGCTGGCCTCTGCTTTTTTGTGAAGGCTTATCAATAACCCGTGCAACATCGCTTTGTTGAAATGCTGCTCTGCCGCAAACTCACCAAAAAAATGCAGGTTATGCCACGTATAGTCGTAATCGATGCTGTAATTCGTCAAACGGTTTCCCTTAAACGCAAACAGGTTGTACGGTTCATCCTTTTTATTTACCGGGTAAGAAAAATGATGCAGGATATAATTGCCTCCAATATGCCATTGACCATTTTTGTAAGCAATATTTCCTCCAAGCGTTTGTCTCAATACGTTGTTGCGCTCTGCCATCTCCGCCGCAGACCTGTGAAGACCGGTGAGCAGGAAAGAAGATATGGAGGGGCGGCCAAGCGTATCTGTTGCAAGATTGGCATCTAACCTTCTCACAGAACCGAAGGCTGTGAACTGCCACCGGTTTTTACCCAGCGTGATGCCAGCTCCGCGATGAAAATTCTGCTCGCCGGCCGAACTGTATGGACGCAGCACTGCCGATTGCCTTTTAATATTGGTGATCTCGGTGCTTTTTCCAAAAGCAAGACTTTGCCATTGTATCAATCCCTGTCCCAGGTTTACAGTAAAATCACCAATGGCGAACGATTTAACCAGACCAATATTCCGGACGAATACATGAAATGAGTAAAAATCGAAACCATACCGCTGCTTTTCTTTAAACAAAGGCTCGCCCACGTCTTTTTCACCCAACAACCCAAATTGCAGCAGGTTCTTATAATTATAACGGTAACGCATAAGTATTTTCTGTGGCGATCCGGCATATTTATAAGCTCCCGTGTCTGGCTGGGCCGGGCCAGGCGATTGCGATAACCGGAGCAACAGTGAACTTTCGCCTTTCAGACGGGCAGCCAGATGGTCCACTATGCGCGGCGCATCATTAATAGTTATGTAAGGCAACATCTTCTGTATAGAAAGCACATCCCAATAGGGTATCGCCTGCAGTTCATAAATATCGATTATTCTCCCGAGCAGCGTTCGGTATTGCAGCAGCGATCTAACCTGCAAAGCAGTGAGCATTTGCAGTTGCGCCAGTTCATCTGCTCCTGCTGTATTCAGATTGATCGGGTGTTTTTGAAATGCCTCCAGTTGCTGAAGAAAGGATTCATCTTCAATTGGCGCTTCTTCTCTCTCGGCCAGTTGTTCCAATTGCTGCTCCTGCCGTTGCGTTATCACAGGTTGCTGCGCGTACGTGCAGCAACAGGCGAACGTGATCGATATAAAAATGGCTGCTTTCACCGGTCATTTTCCTTTTGGGGGTTATTAAATAAAAGTCCCAGGCCGGTACCGGCCCCTAATTGCGTATGGTATGCCACGGAAACCAGTATGCGATATTCTTTCCATTGCATGCATACGCCGGCAAAAGGTTGTGCCGTTGCTGTTGACAAACCGGCTTTCAGGCTGAATTGTTTTGCAGGGTTGTATTGAAAGCCCGCCAGCACATTTACCGGCTTATTTTCTTCTTTCAAAAACTCCGTGAAAAATTGCAGTTGCGGTGATGCATCGTACCCAAAACCTCCTTTGCAGGACCAGCCTATCTTTTCATTTGCTTTTGCCAGCTTGCTTCCCGCAACGTTATTAATGGTGATGCTTGTATGAAGTTGGTCGGTCACCCGCCAGATGCTGCCTGCATCTATCAGCAAAGCGCTTGCTTTTCCGTAACCGGGTATAGAAATGGTGAAATAATTGAATTGAATGCCGATGTCGACTTGTCCGAGTCGCTTTG
>JBAVMD010000969.1:0-7055 GCA_049689695.1 Chitinophagaceae bacterium
AACCTATGCCACTGATTGTGCATTTATTTGAATGCACAATAAGCAGCGGTATTGCGATGTAAGTGATGATGCACTGGAAGACTTAAAACATATCGAGCATGTTTATACTCATTGGGGGAATTACATTTTTCTCTTCGTGGGGAACTCATCCTTTCGGCTTATATAGTTCGTTGAATTTTCTGCAGAGTTCCCATACTGCCAGCCATGTTACAGCAAGGCCGCCAAATATGGTATAAGCGATCAGATCAATGTTTGACAGATCACTAAAAAATTGTTTTTGTATAAAAGTAATAATAACAAGCCTGGTACCACAGATCACAGAGACCATGGCGAAAATGACCAGGAATACATTGGATAAAGAATCGCTTGTGATTCTCTTTTTTACAATTCCGACAATAACATAGATTACACCTATCATTACTGATAGAAACAAGACCCACATGTAAATAAGTATGGCTTTGATTAATTTATTACAACCGCTGCGCCATCAGGAACGCCTGTCAGATAATTCTTTTTTGGATAGATAATTTCTACGCTGACGGCGATACTCGGAATGGCCTGCAATGATGGCCGCTATAATGCTCCCCGGAATAATTGCTGCGGGACCGATTAGGTAAAAGCCCGCCGCAGCGCCTCCTACAAGAGTTGACACTCCTGAAGTGATGATGGAAGCTGTGTTTGATTTGAAATTTGACATGAGATAAAGTTTGTATCACAAACCTATTATTTTCTTCAATGTGTTTTATGTTCTTAAAAAAAATATTTATTATCCGACTAAGGTGCTGCGCACAAGAAACAAGGCACAAGACACAAGGCACAAGCTTTCTCCGCTTGTTTGCGGATAAGCCTTGTACCTTGCTTCTTGTGCCTTGTTCCTTGTTTCTTAAACTGAAATTCATTTCAGTTTAAGAAACTCTACCCTTCTATTATTCGCCTTACCTTCCACTGTAGTATTCTTATCTACCGGCATGCTTTCACCTTTGCCTTCTACATCAAGGTTGTCTGCAGGAATGCCCAGTTCGCTCACAAGAAAATTCTTCACTGCCACCGCCCTGCGTTTTGAAAGTTCCGTATTGCTCTTATCATCGCCATCAGCATCTGTGTGGCCAACGATCTTTACTTTCAATGAGGGATTTTCTTTCAGCACCTTGCTGATGTCTTTCAGCACACCGAAAGATTGTGGTTGCAGGCTGTCTGTATCAGGATTGAAAAGAATACCGCGTGTAACAAATTTTCCTTCGGTAAGCAGTTTGTTGCGGGTATCGGGTGCGCCTACGGCCAGCCTGATGTTACCGAGCAGGTAATAATCTTCCAGCTTGTAAGATCCCTGCATGGCGATTGTAACAGCATTGTATTTTGTAAGCGAGTCAAAAACTTTCGGGATGTCCCAGATCTTTTCACCATTCAGGTACACGCGCAGCCTTGCCTTCTGGCGCCAGATGGAAATATGCGCAAAATTGTTCGACTGATTATTCCATGCGCGGTATTCAACATCGTTGCTTACCGTGTGATTGCCGTTTGTGCCTGCAATCACCTTGGCGTTGCCTGCACGCTGATCTACCTTTTCAGGCTGAAATTCCATGTGAACGGTATGCACATCTTTCCAGGATACATAATGATAATAATCAGTATACTCTTTTGGCGTTTTTAACTTAGTAATGTTCACCACAAAAGGCATGGAATTCCAGCCCTCGTTCACGCCAAGATCAAACTCAAGTGTAAAGTTTTCCGGCAGCGAAGTGATGAATTCAGGATGAAAAACACTTTCCTTATTTATCTTGAACCATTTGCCGGGCCTGTTGTTGAGCGTTACCACTTCTGCAGTGGCATTTGTATTCCATTTCAGGGGGAAATCACCAATTTCAGTTGCACTGAAATCTTCATAAGCAATTACCTTCTCACCGGGAACAAAATCATATTTGGTAAGATAAGCGGTACGTTGCGCAATAGACAGTGTGGCACAAGCCATCAGCATGGCTGTAAATACTATAGGTTTCATACATCACATTTAAAGGAGGGAATAATAGTTTGAACATACAAATGTAGGCGGGTGCGATAAGGCGTACAATCATATAAATGTATGAGCGCGGGGCGCGCAAGGCGCAAGAAACAAGGGACAAGGTACAAGGCTTCTCCGCTTATATCTTGCGTCTTATCTTGCTTCTTGTACCTTGTGCCTTGTCCTTTTCTCTAAACAAGTCGTTCTTTCAAAGCTTTTGCTACTGCTTCTGATTTAGAGTTGATGTGCAGTTTCTTGTAAATATTATTGATGTGTGAACGGACTGTGCCGATGCTGATGGTGCAGTGGTCTGCTATCATCTTATAGCTATCTCCATTTACCAGGCATTGCAGGATGGTCATTTCTTTAGGCGAAAGTGTGTAGTTATTATTGGCGGCCTGGCTTACCGGTTGCCGGTTAAAAAAAGAAAGCACTTTTTTTACAATAGATGCGTTCATAGAAGCGCCACCGTTTTGTATTTCAGCGATGGCCTCAAGTATTCTTGCAGGCGGTGTTTTCTTCAACAGGTAACCGCTTGCGCCCGAAAGAATGGCATCGAATATCTTTTCATCATCATCATAAACGGTTAGTATCAGCACATCCATTGCAGGGTAATGTGATTTTACCAGGCTGGTAGCTTTAATGCCATCGAGTTGCGGCATGTCGATGTCCATCAATATCACCTGCGGATCATGAACTGCGAGTTGATCAAGAATATTTTCGGCTGAGCCGATAGAAAAGCAAACCTCGTATCCCGGACTGTCTGCAATAAACTGATGCAGGCTGTCCCTGAAATAATCATTGTCTTCGCAAAGCGCCACTTTTATTGAGTTCCTCATGAGCATTACTATTCAAGGTAAACATTCCATTAAACTGCGCAACCATATATTCATCTGATGATGCCATGAAATTTGATGGTAGTGCCTGATCCCGGTACCGATTCAATAGCTAAACTGCCACCGGAAAGATCGGCCCGCTTCTTCATATTTTTTAAACCATTACGACTGCCTGAAGTATTTACAATAAAACCCTTGCCGTTATCTGAAATGCTAAGATCGAAAGACCGTGATCCGAACGATGCATGAATGGCCACATGTGTGCTGCCCGAATGCCGCACCACGTTGAAGATCGCTTCTTTGAATACAAGATAAATATTGCGCTTTATCTCCATAGATGGCTTCACGCCTTCCGTTGCATTCATGTTGATATCGAAAGAAATATTTTTCGCTTCCAGTAATGGTATAGCAAACTCGCGCATTCTTATCAGCAGGTCTTCCAGGCTGTCTTTTTCAGGATTGATGGTCCAGATGATATCGTCCATGGAATCCAGCACGCTCTGGGCTGAATAACCGATCTTCTGGAAAACACCAGATACTTCTTCAACTGATTTTGTAACACCCAGGCCGCGCCTTGCATTTTCGCTCAGCAGGTTAATGCTTCCCAAAGCGGAGCCAATGTCATCGTGCAGGTCCCGGGCGATGTTCACCCGCAGTTTTTCCAGCTTCAGCTTTTGCTTTAATTGATATATCCTGACGAAATAAAATGATAATCCCAGCAGGCCGGCCATCAATGCAATAAACCATGCGCTTTTATAAAACGGCCGCACTACCTGGAATGCAAAACTTGCAGGCTGCTCGCTCCAGCGGTCGCCGTTTGAGGCCACCACCTTAAAAGTATAATGGCCAAACGGCAGCGATGCATAGCTTACATTATTGTTTTGCACCGGCACGCTCCATTCTTTATCATACCCTTCCAGCATATATTTATACCTGATCTTCTTTTCATCGATATAACTTGTTCCTGCGAATGTGAAACCTACAGAGCTTTCGTCTGCAGATAATTTTTTCGGATGCTGCTGCAGAAGCGCTGCGGTATCTTCTTTTCCAAGGATGGAGATTTGTGTGATGTTAACCTGCGGTGCAGGCCTGTTGTCTGCGCCCTGGTAAAGAAGATTGGTAATGCCTTGCCCTGAAACCGCCCATACACGCTTGTTCTTTTGGTCAACGCTCAAGGAAAAGACCTCTGCCGCAAGCAATCCATCGCTTGCACTATAGCTTTGCCACGATTCTGATGCAAGCGAAAACCTGAAAATGCCGCCACAGGTTGCAAACCATATAGCTGTGCCTTTTTCTTCTGCTATATCTGTTACCCTGGTACAGCTGATCCCATTGGCCGAACCGTAATGCTGAACCAAAAAGCTTCCGTCTTTCTTGCTGCGCATGCGAAAGATGCCGCCCAGGCGCGTACCTATCCACAGGTTCTCTTTTGCATCAAACAATACGCTTCGTATATAGGTATCAGTGAGCCCTTGCTCTTTATCAAAATAATCTATAGGCGTATACGAAAACGTATTCCCTTGTGTGGTGTATGCAAGTCTTATGAGGCCATTGGTATTATGTCCCAGCCAGAGCTGTTGTTTTTTTACGTCAACGGCTATAGCTGTTATAAAGGCTGTATCACCATTTTTTGCTTTGGGTATGTAACGACCTTGAATGGCGCCGTTGCGGATGTGAAAAATGCCATGGTTGCCAGCCATCCAGGTATTGCCCAGTTCATCATGCGCCATGCAGTTTATATTCACGACCTGGTTGCGGTAAGAATCGATGTATTGTTGCGAAACGAGCTTTTCGTTTTTGTATTTCAGTTTCCACAATCCCTTATCCCATCCACTGACCCATAAATTGTTTTCATCATCCACCATTAAAGCACCAAGGTATCCGCCTGCTTTGCCGGTGCGGAATTCCTGCGCCTTTATCAATTGATTGTTTTTTACCAGGTAGAGGTATTTGGAATTGGTGCACCAGGTGATGGAATCTTTTCCGCGGGTGATATCTGCCCCGCCCGGCGCTAACTCTGCAAATTCATAAGATAGCGCAGGCACGTTCGAAATTTTCAGAACACCGGGATCGATGGCCATCCAAAGATTATTTTCCCGGTCCGCAAACAGGTATTTTATCTCCGGGTCAATATAAGCAGCGGAAGCAAAAAAATCCAATTGACCTGAAGGAGATAGTCTGAACAATCCACGCTTTGCATCTATGCCCCAGAAACTGTTTGCATAGCTGCCCGTGAAAGGGATCTGTCGCACATACCCTGTTTGCCACAACATAGTGCCGTGCAGTTGCTCATCATACAATTCAATTGTTGTTTTGTTGCTGGTGGTCCTCGCAACCATCATTCCTTTGCCGGTATTGCTGATGAACAATACAGGTTCATTACCCAAAGGCGTGGTAATGATCCCGTTTTCAAAGATCAGCAGACCTTTTGCGGTCGCCAGCCATATTCTTCCTTTTTTATCAACCGACATGGAAGCGATGGATAAACTTGCGAAGGAAGTATCCAGCGAAAAAATATAATTGAACTTGCCATTACTAAAGCGGAATACCTGGTTCAATGAATTGGCAACAAGAATGCCGTTTGCATCATCGGCCACAGCTGTGATATCATTTGAAAAACGTTTTTGATCGGATCTGATGTGATGCGCGGTAACACGCCCTTTATCATATTCCATAAGCCCTCCGCCAAATAAGAAACCTGCATATACTTTATGGTCCGCGGCCAGTAACGCGGTAACATACTTATACTGTTGCGAAGAAGGAAGCGTGATGGTAATGAACCGTGTGCCGTCGTAACGGGAAAGGCCAAATAATGAACCCATCCACATGAAGCCGTCCTGGTCCTGTGTAATAACCGTGATGCGGTCGGCCACCAGGCCATCACGTGTGGTATAGCGCCTGTTGGGAAGGGTTTGCGCAAAGCCTGCAATCATATTCAGCATCAAAAGCAGGAACATGATCGTTCGGTGAGGGTAGGATGTCAATCCCCGGCTGTACATGTAATCTCGGCGCATCTTACCCAAATTACAAAATCTTAGCATCGTCAGGCAATGCTTCTCTCCCCGTTATGACCTATAATAAAACGGGTGTACAGGCCGAAACCTTCATTGGGCGCTGTTTTTATCTTCAGCTCACCTTTATGGATCTCTACACGGCTGGCAATATTTCTTAAGCCAACGCCTTTGGGGCGTTTTTGCATGTCTGCGCCAATTCCGTTATCTACTATGGAAAGATGCGCCTGGTCATTCTTTATTTCCAGCCTGATGCAGGCAGTTCTTGCATTGGAGTACTTGAGCATATTGCTTACCTGTTCCTGGATGATCCTGTAAAGGGAAAGCTTGAGATTGTTGTCGATCCTGCTGAGCTTTTCAGGGGATGGCATCTGTACTTCTACCTTAAGATTACCGCTGATGTTGATGTTATTTGCGATGTCTTTGATAGCGTCTGAAAAAGCTTCATCTTCAAAAGGAGGGGGTAGCATGGAATGTGAAATGGCCCTGATCTCTTTGATGGCATCTTCTACCGCATCTTTGCTCACCTGCATGCATTCATCCTGCATTTCAGGCATTGTTATGGAAGTTTCTATCATCAGCCGCGCTGTTGCCAGCAACTGGTTCACGTTATCGTGCAATTCCTTTCCTATTTCAGTGCGCTCTTTTTCCTGCGCGAGAATGGTTGTTTCTGCAATTTCTCTCTGCTGCACCAGTTGCTGCTTATTAAGCACATTGGTAATATTGGTAGATATGCCCGCCAGTGCATACAGCTCGCCGTTCTGATGATACAAAGGAAATTTTATGGAATAGAAGTTCTGTGTTTCCCCGTCTACTACTCCATCTTCTTCCACCTCTACCAGTTTCCTTTGCTGAAATACCACCTGGTCCGCCTCGGTGTATTGGACAGCAAACACAGGCGGACAAAAATCAAAAACCGTTTTGCCGATGAGCTCTTCTTTTTCCATTTTGAATGTTTTGGCAAATTGCCTGTTCACCAACAGAAACTTTCCAGCAAGGTCTTTGAGATAAACAATGGAAGATGTGTTGTCGATGATAGCCTGAAGAAGGTTTTTGTTTTCTGTAAGCATTGCTTCTGCTTTAACCCGTCTTCTATAACTGAAATAGAATGTTACAAAAGAAGCGAAGATGATGGTTATCAGAGATGTAACGAGGAAAATGAACTGGGTATTAAAAGCGCTGTTGTTGCCGATATGCGTTTTCCAGGCG
>JBAVMD010000970.1:0-2783 GCA_049689695.1 Chitinophagaceae bacterium
TCCCACAATGCTGTAATTGCCGTACTTATTGTTTTTGATGTAAAGCCGCTCTGTTCTTTTAGTAATAAAGTTGAATTTACTCACCCCGGCCCCGCCGCCATAAGACCCGTTAATGGCATCGCCAACCTGGTAAACAATATTGCTATCATCGAGGAATACGGGCGATAAAAGGAAATCTTCGTCAGGAGTAACAATCACCTTCATTTGCTTTGTAAGCCTGTTATAAATTTTAATGCTGTTCCCTTCCAGCGTTTGAGCCAAGACCCGCTTACCGGAAATAGGTTTCGTTTGAAAACTGTATACGATCCTGTTGTCATCAGAAGAAAAGCCGGGCGACCAGCCGTAATCTATCGATTCAACACCTTTCGTCTTTATATTCAATATTGAAACTACCGGATCGGTAAACCGTTCCTGCCTGGAAGCTACCGCAAGAAGGCTGTCTCTATACCTTTTTTTCTGACGTAAAAATGCAGCACCCAGGCTATCGGTAGCAGTAATCCGATCTATATCACTGCCTGGTATCTGTAACTGGCTCACAAAAGCAATTTCATTACCTGCATTAGAAAAAACAGGATCAATAATACTGTGATGTTCCTTATGCCATTGAAAGTATTTTGTTACCCGGGGCTGTGCTGTTGCGGGTAAATGGACGATCAGCAGAATACCTATCGCTGTTAAAAATGAGCGCATGATTCAAATGTATAATACATTTGGTTCCAAAATGTGTCAGCGCCTCACCGCAAAGGCTTAAAAATCTGCTAAGAATGGACAGAGCGTACATAGAAGACAAGGTTTTCGAAAAAATCGATTTTGCTGAAACCACTTTGACCATAGCAGAGTACGACAACTGCAGTTTCACCAATTGCAATTTTTCTAATCTTGATCTGAGCAACATCCATTTCTCAGAGTGTTCATTCACCGGCTGTAATTTGGGCATGGCCAAACTGGAGAAAGCAGCATTCAGGGATGTAACATTCAAGGACTGTAAGTTACTCGGCCTTCATTTTGAACAATGCGATCAATTCCTGTTTACAGTTGGTTTTGAGAATTGCTCCCTGAACCTTGCATCATTCTTCAAAATGAAAATAAAAAAAACAAGATTCAAAGGATGCAGCCTGCAGGAAACAGATTTTACCCAGGCAGATCTGACGGCTGCTGTTTTTGATAACTGCAACCTCGAGCGGGCCATCTTTGAAAATACTTTATTGGAAAAAGCTGATTTACGAACTGCATATAACTATTCGATCGATCCCGAACTGAACAAGATCAAAAAAGCAAAATTTTCAACGAATGGCCTTGCCGGCCTGCTTGATAAATATGATATTGAAGTGGAATGATTCCCTGATCCATTAACTCTATAATTTAAATCCCAGCGTAACATAAGCATTCCTGCCATCGCTTGGCCAGATGCCCGGGCCTGGATAGAAAGTCGGGCGCTTGGTATAATAATGCTTATCGAAAATATTGTTTACGCCTGCCCTGACCGTGAACAATGCATTTATTCTTCCCGAAGCATTAAAATCCCAGACACTATAAGAGGGTGTAAAGCCGCGGGCCCCGCTTGCAGGAGGAACTACCGTATTCAGCGCATCAGAATAAGAAGAAGAAGTGTAGTTATATAAAAGTGTACATGCAAACCCTTTGTACAATACATCTAATCCATTCCTGCTGATCCATTCAGGAACAGCTTCTACCTTATTGCCTGCGATCGATTTATTTTCTGTTCCTGCCGATACCTGTCCGCTGATGTATTCAGCTTTCATGTAGGAAGTGGATGTAAAAATGCCTGCATACAGGTTGTTGGTCAACCGCAGTTTATATTGAACGAACATTTCCAGGCCGCTTGTGCGGCTGTTCCCCACATTGGTTTTATAAGTGTACGATTGCCCGGTATTGTCCTGCAACACCAATGTGCCCATCCTGTTCTTATACAGCAGGCTGAATAAACTGATGTCGTATTGCAGGCTTCGCAATAATTTTCCACGCACGCCTATTTCAGCATTATAGCCAGTAGCATCTTTCAGATCTTTACCGATCTGCTCATAGGTTGATGCAGGAACAATGTCTTTAAAAAGCACAGGCCTGTACGCCTGGGAAAATCCTCCATACAGTGTATTGTCTTTATTAAGCGTATACTGGCCGCTGATACCTGCTAAAACAAATTGGTGATCAATGGTTGCAGGCAACTGATTAGATGGATAATAAGTGATAACGCCATTCATTTCAGAGCTTCCATTTTCCCAGCGTATGCCGGGTGAAATGCTCAGTCGCTCGTTAAATGAAAATGTATTTTCAGCAAACATGGCAATATTGCCTGACTTAAAATGAATATCGCGGCCAAAGCCGGGTTGAACTAACGTCAGATCATAATCGCTGCCCGCAGTGCCTTTGCCCAATTGCCTGCGATGAAGATCGTTGTTCATATAAACAACACCCGTTGCCAGCTTTCCTTTGATACGATTAATGGAGTATTCATGCAGCAGGCGTGCTTCAACCGTGCGGCTGTTGAATTGATCTATATCTACCTGGCGGTTCTTATAAGTGCCGGTAAGGGGATCAATTGCATCAGGCACATTGGCGAAAGCATCGAACTGAACGCTGCTCCTGTTGCCAAAAACACCGGAGGCGGTAACATTCAATTTGGTATGTGCAGTAAGCTTCCAGTCTAAAGCAACAGATGGAACATAAATATCAGGACTGAAATAATTCCTGCTTCTTGTGCTCATTGCAGGATCTGCTTCAAACATACTGTCGTTTAAAGGACCTGGAATACGGTATAGGTA
>JBAVMD010000971.1:0-12438 GCA_049689695.1 Chitinophagaceae bacterium
TGATCAACAGGCTGCAAAGCAAGCGGCATTAAGAACAGCTCGCCAAGGTTCCTGCTTTTGTTCAGGTGAAAGAAAGCTGACCGGCAAATATTATCAATGAGTTGCGGATCAACGATCGAAGGGTCAATGAGTAAATAGCACTGGTAAATATAACGCGGACCGGTTGTGTTTTTCGTAAGCGGAACAATCACGGCATTGTTCACTTCTTCAATGCCATCTTTTAAATATTTTCTATAGTCGTTAATGGTGACCGGGGCGGTGGTAAGAATTTCCTCGGGCTGATAGAACTGGTCCTTTAACTCAAGTTTTCCATCCGCATCAGTGAGCATATCGTTCAACTCAAAATCATTGCAGTAACCAAGTTCGGTAAGCGCAAAGCAAAGCTGGTCTAATATCGTAATGCCAGGATCGCTGGGATTGAGATTGGTCCAGGCGTTACCGCTGCATTGCTGAATATATTCAAGCCCTTCTTCCTTCAGTTTTCTGAAATCCTGGCTTTTGGGAAGCGGTACATCAAGTATGTAAGCCGGGGTGTTCATGAATTGATTGTTTTCAGTGCATGGTCCATATAAGAAATGAACAGTATAGAACTTATAGCCGGGCTAATGCTGTGCTGGTAAAGACTTTCTCCAATTTCGGCTTTGGATGCATTGGCATCCAATGTTTGAAAAAGCACATGTCCTACCTCTTCAACACCATCGATGCTTTTTATAAAGGCTGCCACCTGCACATCATTGATGGCGCTTTTTATAGTGACCTGTGGCGCATCGCTGGATATCCAGGGAGATAAAAAGATGTTCAGCGCATCGTTGACCTTCGTTAGAACGGAATGATCTTTAAAGCCGGCCTTGATTTTTATAGTGGCAGTTACGCGTACATATTGAAAATCGAAATTCGACACATTGGTATTAGCGCAACCAGAAATGCGTTGGTTCAGGAAATCCCGAATCTTTATTTCAGTACATGCGCTTACCAGCGGAAAGAATGCACCTGCCTGCTTTTCATTTTCATACGCCTTTGCAAGGTATACAGTAATGTTTTTTGTATAAGGATTGAAAACCGGCTGCGCGTAATAAATTTCAGGATAGGCCTGGTGTACAAGGTTCAGAATGTCGTCCGCGCTTGTGATGCGATCTTTCGTTTTCAGCCTTTGGCTTATGCGTAGGTACATTTGCTGTTCGCTTTCTGACGCTTTGCCGTCAAACGATGCAAAGGGTTGTGTAACGGAAGCGATTTGCGGAACCGGCATCTGTGGCTTTGTGATGGAAGCGCCAGCCAATACGGGCGTTTCCGTTGATGCTGTTAAGTTGCTGCTGCGTGCCGCAACAAAACCATTGGTTCGCGCAAGAACTATTTTAGGGAAAGAAGTCGCCTGTCCTTTTGCGGCAACAGTTATCCAGTATTTACCTGAAGGCATTACAGGACTTTCGATGCTGATATCTCCCGGAACATTAGCCTTGATAATACCGCTGCAACGGAAATTATTTGTGTCGTCAGATAGAACGGGCAGCGATTTCCATCCTCCCTTTGCCATGTAGAAATAATCGATCGCTTTATCTGCCATGCTGCCGCCTGATCCTCCTGATAATTCAAAATAGAGGTTGACTTCCGATGGAATTAATTGCTCAACCTGCAGAAATATGCAATTATCGTATTTGAATGCATGGAACAATGGAATGCCTGACGCCTGATCATTTTCAGTGCGGAGCTTTTCCATTGTGTAGTTAAAATCTATTGCAGGTTCTGAGCCATCGTATACTTTATAATGCGCAAACGGAGAATACAAAAAGCATTGAAGAGGATAAGCTGTTGATGTTTGTGTGAAATCATAAGTATGAGACGCAGCATATGATGCAGTCAGGTTTTTCGCCTTTGGTGTAAACGGCGGGTTTGGCAGCTGAGTGAATGCTGGTTTCCGCCAACGCCGCGTAGCGAGCTTTGCATTCTGCAAAGCGGTGTAAGTAACTACTGCCGGATATATTTCAGCGCCGAACCCGTGTGAAGGTGCACTTAGAACGATCTTCATAAAACCAGACGTGCTTGCATCTGTAAATTTCAGGGGTGCAAGCTGAATGTTCACATCAGGTTGAATAGCGTCTTCGCCGCTGTAGCAAAAGAAGCTGGAGCCTGTTAAATGACGGTCTTGTCCATTGACTGTAAAGAGCAAATCAGTTCTTGAAGGAGCCGCAACATAATTTTTCTGATCTTCATACGAAGACGCGAAATTTCTTGTGATCACCGTGCTGCCTGCATTCTGCATGTTGAATTTGCTCCACCGCTGTTGCTGCAATAAATTGAAATCAACTGTAAAGCAAAAATTGTTGAATGGCCTCGCATCTACCGGTATAATTGGTTTACTGCTGAAGATCCGGCGGAAGCCGCTGGTAAACCTGCTGAACCAGGACCTCGGTTTACTGCTGTCTTCAACCATCACCATCTTTCCCTTCCTGTACACGCTTACATCTTTATCGAGATAATCATTGTATTGCGCATAGTAGTCGGCAAAATCACGGGGAAGCTTATCCCAGTCCATACCTATTATCAGCCACTCCAATGGCTTGCTGAAAATTTCATTGTTGCCCATAATGAAGCTGCTGTTCAAAACAGGCGCCGGGCCAAATGCCGGGTAGGGGGTTTTAGTAGTTAAGGCGCCGTAGTCGTTATAAAGCTGGAATGTTTTTATACCCTCCACATTCACGGTTATATCTAATCTTTTAAGCGCTGGTGGCGCTGCAAGATCAGGAAGAAGTGTGAATTCAATTTTCAACAAGGGCCATAAACTATTCAGTGCATCAGGATCTTTTATAAAGGCTTCTATAGCTGGTTGTGTGTTGCCTATTTCAATGCCGATGTTCACGATGCCATTATCGGTGGAATCTTTGACAGTTGCCTGAACTTCCAGCCAAAGCAACTGCGTGCTCAAAAAGTAGCGTGCGTGTTGCAGTAACTGCAGATCGATGGCGGTTTCAAAATGAAGAGTCAATGTTATTTTTCGCTGGCCTTCCCTTAATAAAAGCAGTGGAGAAGCAAATGCTATTGCAGGTTTTACCAGGGTTGAAGAGGATGAAGCGTCCCATGCAAGCACATTCCCTTTCTTATCAGTTTGCAGCAGGCCGGGATCAACAACGTTTTGCAGGTAAAGCGAGAACAGCCCGTTTGATGATTTTGTTTTGGCAAGAATGTATGCACCGGTAATAGCAGCGGGATTCAGGCTCACCGCTTCCGGGGTTGAGAACAGTACCGCTTTTTTCTGCGCATCAAAGCCTGCATTGAACAATGTGCCGGCAGGAAGTTGAAATGCTGCATCTTTTTTAGAAAGCTCTGCAAACAGCACTACCTTATCCCGTGAAGCAGGCAGTGCTTGCTGCTGTAGAATGTCTTTGTAATAAAACCGCAGGTGCCTTTCGGTAATTCCATTGAGTTGTTCCTGCTGGTTTTTCAAGAGATGTACAAAAGTCCGCAACAGCGTAGTATCTGGATATTTACTTTTCCTGTTCTTTAGTTGCTCATAAGCTTCAGGCGCGTGCCGTATTACTGCGTGAAAGAAGTTGAACAGTATGTCTCCCGCTTTTTGCAGCGCTTTGAAAATAGCCGGAGGATCATTTTTCTTCAGCGGATCAAGGTTAAGCACATCCCAGTAAGGTTTTTTGTTTTTATTTTCTTTCCAGATCTTTTCATCACGCTGATCGAAAAAATAAAAATCTGATGTATCAACCGCTGCAATTCCTTTGATCAATGACGAGCCCAATAGATGCTGACGCAATGAGAGGATGGCCCAGAAATATCCTGCGTAATTTGTATTAACCTGGCCGATCACATATTTTTTGAGATCGTACTCATCGTCTGACTTCTGCATGTAGTAAACCCAGCGCCTGATGCACATAAAAACTTCTGTAAGCTGATCGAACAACTGGTTGAACGGCCCTGAAATATCCGCTTCTTCATCTGAAACAAAGGCGCTTTCAAGCAAAGTGCATGCGTTCAGGTAAGGTGAATGGTATTTTTCAAACCTTGTTTTTGAAATGAATGCCAGTAATAGAACGGGATCTTTTAGCAGGAAGGGTGTCCAGTTGCCGCGGTTGATGTTGTTGTTATCGTAGAAATTGATCAGCGAAGAAAATTCGCACAGGAAACTCAGCCAGTCTTTTTCCGTTCTTCCATCAAGCAGGTTTGAACCAGGATACAAGGCTTTTTCCAGTGAAAACAGTGCGCTATTTTGATCGGTGAGCTTCATATCAACCCAGGTTGGTGCCTTCGTTTAAATAAAATGGAAATACATAGTTGTGCCTCGTATTGGTTTGATTGTACACATAGCTGATCCTGATGTTCACCAAACCATTCAACAGGTCTGCAAACTCTGCTTTCACGTCTTTTACCGTTATACGCGGTTCGTTGTGAAGCAGCGAAACTTTTACGGCATCGATTATTTCTCCTTTCAGGCTTTCATCCATCTTTCTGAAAAAAAACTGTTGCAAACCTGACCCAAACTGCGGTTCTAAATTCCTTTCTCCTTTTTTGGTTTGAAGGATGATGTGTATCGATTCATTGATGTTGTCTTCAGAAGCAGTAGTGTTTACCTGCAGGTTGCCTGCGGAAAACGTAACCGGGAACGACCAGCCCGATCCCCAGAATTGTTTTTGATGTATGGTCAATTGGTTATCCACCGATTTGTACATTGAAGGCCCCTAAAACAATTTGTCCGCCATGAGCTGTTTGATCTCCCACTCTCGCTGCAGGCATGCCGCCTATCATCACCGATGAAGATCCTTTTACGATGGTGTCCGGCGGCCCAACACAAACAAGCATGTCGCCCACGCGTGCTGCAGGCAATCCGCCGATCAGTACATTGGGCTGGCCTGGTCCTGTTATTGGTCCGCCGACATGCGGAATGGGTGGAAGCCCCGGTGTTTGCATCGGGCATTCGTGGAAGTCGGTGAGTCTTGCTGCGGGAGGCATGGGGTTTATTGGTTTAATGGTTTAATTGATCATTATCATCGCACTATTTAACGTCAGTTCCATTCCACTGTTTATTTTGGCCGTCTGACCTCCTTGTGCTGAATATTGCTGATCTGCATTTTCCTGGATATTCATGCCACTGGTTGCGACATCGCCGGCAGACGCTTGTACTGTGATACCTTTTGTTCCTTTGATATTAATATTTTCATCAGCTTCAATGTTGATGCTTTTTGGACTCTTAATAGTGATGCCGCTTTCAGACATTATAATGCTGTTTGAATTTTGATCTTTGATGCTGATCTGTTTGTCCTTATCGCTCAGCACTACTGTATTTTTATTGGGCGTAACAATGGTGAGCACTTTATTTTCATCATCAAATTCGACTTCGATGCCTGATTTTGAAACGATCGCTTTAATTGAATTTTTTTCATTCGGCTCGAGTCCCTGGTAAGGCTTTAGCTTTGGGCTGCTGTACATGCTGCCAAGAATAACAGGCGAGCGCGGATCTTCATTCAAAAAACCAAGCACTACTTCATCGCCAACTTCAGGCAGAAAGAATGCACCCGCACCACTGGTGGAATAAAAATTTGACAGCCTTGCCCAAATGCCTTCGCTGTTCAGATCAAACAAAGGAACATCAACCAATATCCTTAGCTGTGAATCAGGGTCCTGGTACATCTTCTTCACTGTTCCATTGAACAACCCGCGTGCAGCAGGCAACAGGCCGGAAGCGGGAGGGGAGATCACATCCGGTTCCTGGATGAACCACATCGGAGAAATGCCGATGGATACTTCTGTGATCCAATTCCCTTCAGAAAGATCGTGTACAACCCCCGAGATAAAATGATCACCGTTAAAGCGGTCTCCTAATCCTCCGAGTGTAATGTATTTTCCGGGTTCAACAAGGCTGGTACCCTGAAATTTTGCTTCGCCCTGTATTTTTGAATACGTGCTTTTGATAAGCTGCGCTTCTGCCCAACTGGTAAGGTCAGCCGTTTCTAATGGGGCAGTGGTTTGCAGTTGGTAATCTGATAAGCCGATCACTTCTGATAATTTTTTCGAAGAGATATTTCCCGGCCCAGCATGATCGTTTGAAGAAGTGCCAGAGCTTATCATCTGGTTCTTGTAATCCCACGCACTTGCCTTAACGCTGCCTAATTGTGTGGTTGCATCCATATCTGCATTGAATGCTAAAAGCCCATTCCCGAATTTTACCGTGAGTACAGGTGATGTATCAGCGCCCGGTTTTATCACTGAAACTTTTCCATTCAGCGTGGTTACTACCAGGCCATTGGCCTCTGCACGGGACAGTATAAAATCCCAATCCGTTACATAATACTGCACCTGCTCAGGCCATTGGGTAGTTGTTGCGGTAACATCCCCTGTTAAACCGGAATAATTTCCAATGATGGATGAAATGATATCAGAGTCTTTCTTTTTTGCGTACGTAAGACTTTTTCTTCCAACGATCATTTTAACTGCGGCATCACGGCATTCCACTTCAAGCGCCGAACCTATAGCATCATCTATGCGAATGGATTGACGTGTGATGATGCCTTTAAATACCAGTTTATTTTGTGAATCGTAACCTGCTTCTATGGTTACTTCTGAGCCGGGAACGAATACACCGGATGAACTTGCAGCAAAGGTGCCCGTATCAGCTTCTCCATCAAGAACAGTGATCTTTGCGGTTGAGATGCGATTTACTTTTTTTTCGATGTGAACGGAAAATATCTGCATACCGTCAGGAACTGCATTGCCCCCTACTTTTACTTTAAAGGTGGCAAGGCCTCCGCTTTGTATGCTGGTTGGTGCTGGCATCAGGATGGTTGGATTATGGGTGGAAAAATGAGCGTTTTAACGCCTTTAAGGTTTCGGAATTTATTAAGGTCATTATATCGTGCAACCTGCACGTAATACGAATCGTCGTTCCAGATTTTCTGGCATAATTGCGGCAGCGTCATTCCTTCCGCCACGGTTACAATATGCGTGATGTCGGGTGAGCTCTGTTTGTTTTGCTTCTGTGCGGTCTTCGGCGAAATGTATTGCCCAAAGCCGAGCGACACTTTTGCGCGAAGCGGGTTACCATCGGGTTTAAAGAGCGTATAAGAAGTGTCGAACGATGTAAGCACTCCTTTAAACATCAATTTTTCACCCCATTGTATCTTCACAAAATTGGGCCGGTGAATATCTCCATTATAAGTAAAAACAATTTTTTCCAGTGCCTTGATCTCGGCAGATAGATCAGTGCGGTCCGGATCTACAATACCGGTGCAATCGATCACGATGTCAAAATTCAGCTGGTCGCTTGGTGTGCTTTTATATTTTTGCGAAGCGGAACTGGAATCCGGCGACTGCTGTTCGTTGTAATTGATCTTCCGCTGCCATTTGATGGAATCAGGATTGATCATTACTGAATATGGTTTTCCTTCAAATGCCGTACGATATTCCTCATCAATATAACCGGTGATCTTTAAAGGTTCCAGGCTTCCAGGCATACGCAGGTTGTATTATCGTTTATAAATATTTCTTTTAGTTTGCCCGTTGATCATTCTCTGAAATTCTTCCAGCAGTTGTTTTTTCATTGCGCTCAAATCTTTTTCTTTCACTGCGGTTGAATGCCCGCGTGCAACAGAAGTTATTTCTGTTTTGATAATGAGCTCTCTTATCTCTACCGGCATAGCTTATGGTTTCCGTGAAACGTTGAAATAGCTGTAGGCCAATTCTATTGATTCTATAACTATCCCATTCTCCTCTGATTTCAGATCGGATACTGCGTATTTAATTGGATACGCATTGTGAAAGGTCCATGTGATGAGCGCTTCGTCTTTAGATTTCAGCAGCCTTAATAAAATATTCTGTGGTACTATTTTATTTGTCATTCCTTCGTCGATAACCTTACTGCACCAATCAATGAGTTTCGAACCTGTTGGCGCTATCGCCCGTTTTAGCACAAGGTTCTGGCTGGTTGAAACGGTAGGCAACCGGTATTTGAAACGGTTCTCCCCGCCGCAGACAACTTCTTCAACACTTAATTCTTTCGAGATGCCTGATACTTCCTGGAAGGGTACGTCTTCGCCCTCGAAAGAGAGCGAGAAGAAAAATCCAAATACGTAGTCGTAATCATTGGGCATTGGTAATGGTTAGTTGTTCGTGCGCAATTTCAATAGTATCTACTGCAACTTCATTTCCGTCTGACTTAAGATCTGTGCTGGTGATCTTTGTAGGCCATGCATTGTCTAATTGCCATTGCATGGTTACTTTCCCGTTTTCATCCA
Source organism: Chitinophagaceae bacterium (assembly GCA_049689695.1). Taxonomy (GTDB): domain Bacteria; phylum Bacteroidota; class Bacteroidia; order Chitinophagales; family Chitinophagaceae; genus DASPKM01. Next base: position 8,235 of record JBAVMD010000971.1, read on the forward strand.
GGAGCTTGATCAATACCGTTCTTCTTTTGATGGTATTCATCGTTACTTCTTTATGCCAGTTCCAGAACGTATTGTCGTTCACGAACACGCCTCTCTTCATAGTAACGTTGCCGTATTTTTTTATGCCGGGCATTTTTTCGGTTGAAAAAAGCGGGCTGTTGCTTTTACGGTATTCTATCACCTGGTTTTCTACATCCATCCCAGAGACTTCCTGGAATGCAACGGCTTTGAGTTCAGATCCCAGGTCTACTTCAAACCTGAACTTTGGCATTGGCCACGTGGCGCTTTGTGTTTTTCCATCATCTGGCATAAAATATTATTTAAGTTTAATTAAATGGGTTTTACTGATTTGTTAGCTGGATGTGGCCATTTGTTGCTGGAATGTGATAATGATGTATTCCGCAGGATGCACAACAGCTACTTTTACCATCACTTTCATATAACCGTCAAGCAGGTCCTGCGCGGTCATGGTTGTCCCCAGTCCGCATTCAACGGAAAATGCTTCTGCTGCAGTTGCGCCCTGCAACCCGCCTTCTTTCCAGATGGCCGTTAAAAAGCTTCCAATCATCGACTTTACTGCTTCCCATGTATTCTTAACGTTCGGCTGAAACACATAAGCATGTGCTGCAAGCTTGCATGATTGTTCCAAAAAGGTCATTGTTCTTCTAACGGGAAGATATTTCCAGTCGCCACTATTGCCATCCAGCGTGCGTGCGCCCCAGATGAGGATACCGAGGCCATTGAAGAACCTGATAGCGTTAATGGATTTGCCAGAAACAGCATCTACGTTCAGGCCTGCCTGTTGGCTTTCTGACAAACGAATAGGAAGGTAAGATGCTCCCACGATAGATGTATTTGCAGGAGCCTGCCATACTCCCTGTTCGTCGTCTGTGGTTGTTATCACACCAGCCATTGCGCCGCTGGGCGGGAGCATATTTGCCTCTGTAAGAATATGTTTGATAATGGTAGTGTACGTTTTGCTTGCAGTGATCAACGCGTTGTTGTTTTGCGTTATTGTTAATCCTGATGAAGGATTTTGAATATTGGCAAGGATGGCCGCAACGTTCGGGTCGGGATTAGACGGCGGATTAAGCAATGGCGCAAGCTGTTTTACATCTCCCCCGAAAATATTGGTATAGTCAATATCCTGGTTTTGCATAATGGTTGTACCTATAAAAGGATAATATGCGGTGCCGTATTTCAATCCAAGCGAACCTGTATTGTTCCTGAACGTAAGAATATCATTGGTATACAGGATCGGGTCGGGATCATTGCCGCCGATCACATCAAAAATGGATACAGCAGTTTGCATTTCCGTACACTGCAACAGCATTGCCTGCATAAGCGTTGCATTGTTTGCAACAGAAAGCAAGGTTGCCTCGGGGCAGATGTACATGGTAGGTTCCGGCTCGTTTTTCAGCAGGGCAAGCCCGCTCAGCAAATCGTTCAGCTGAACGTTTGTATTCACGATCTGGTCGCCGGGATTCATGGCTGTTTTTGAAGGCGCACCGTAGCTGCCCACTGAAACGATGTATGCATCGCTGCCTCCATTTTCATAGAACAGCCGGATGCTGTTGTATAAGTAATACACCGTATTGGGATCTGGCACTATCGAGTAATAATTGCCATCTATTAGCATGTATTCTCCTTTTGCCGGCTGCGACTTCTGCTGTACCAGGTAATATTCCGGGTTGTATTGCTTTGCAGGATCGGCAGGCGGCAGGGGGTCAGGATAGCAGTAAATTGCGCGGAACTCATTAAGAGATGTGATCTTCTGCGCAATGTTCGTATAAGATTTTCCCTCGTAAACAGCCTGCGGCGTGTAGCCTATGAAAGCCGGAACGGCAGTGGCTACAGGTACTACCGAATTGGGGAAAGCGTTCAACTCGTCTATATAGACTCCCGGGGTTTTGATGTTAGCTACGTTCATAATACGATTAGTTAGTTGTTATTGACTATAGGTATACATACATTGGTGAAGATGCCTGGCTTTTCCCGTTTACTTCTACAATGCCCATGCGTGCCGGAACGGGATTAGGAAGGGCCTTGAATATTGTTTTCGGGGCAGTTGTTCTCTTTTCTGTTTCATTACCAGTTGCGGTGTTATAGTTAACAAGGTCGAATTTGTACTTCGCAGTTTCGCTTAGCGAAAGGAGTTGATCTCCTGAAGAAAAAAGCAAGGCCTTCTCACCGGTTTCTATTGTTACAGTTTCAGGACCGGCGAATGTAACGGATGCTTTGGCTATTGCGGGATGGATTAAAGAAACCGCGCTTCTGTTGATGAAATAATATTGCCACTGGGTAGACCTTGCCTGCAGGCTGATATTAAAATATGCTGGAGCATCGCTGCCATACTTTATGATATCATCGAATCGGATGATGATGCGGCCAGGTGGCTTTCCCATGTCTTGCGAAAGGGTTTCATTAAGTTGAACCATTCCGTTTGTAAGCATGTCAGCGCTTGCCTGGCTGTCGTAGACCAATTGCCCTGTCCAGTCAAGCGGCACATTTGTAAAAGCCATAAAATAAGGATCTGTGCTTTCAAGATCGAAATCGAAAAAATTGTTGTTGGTTGTCTTAGCGATATAATTTAATAATTCAGGTATTGATTGCCGTGAGTTTATGTAAAATTCAAATCCATTGATATTCGTTCTTAAACTGCAACTGAATCTTTTCTGCAACTGCTTCGTTATTGCACCGGGTGCAAACTGCAGGCATTTGCAGATATTCTGCTCAAAGTAAGAATGAAGCACCTGCAGTTTGAACGCCATCTGGTAATTGCTTTGTATCATGTGGTGGCCAGGTTAGCTGTTTTTGAAATGGCCGGCTTCACCCCGGTTAATTCATTTGCCTGGATGGTCACCAGTCGCATCTTATAAATGAGCGATGGCTGGTATTTTGCGCCCATGGCTGTCCACAGCCCTTGCATCTGGTGATAGCTTAGTTTTTCGATCTCGAATTCCAGTTTATTAAGCCCCGGCGGCATATTCGGGAAAGCATCTGACTCAAATGCCGGATTTACCTGGAAGAAAAGGATCACTGCATTGAGGAACTTCAGCGTTTCGCTATAGTCGTCAAAGTTTGAGCTTATTAAAAGATCGAGGTTATACCTTTCAGCCGGGTTTATGTCTGCATAGCTTCCGCCGGCTAATTGCTGGTGGCGTACGTAAAATGGCTTTGCGGTTTCCTTTTCTATATTGATAAGCGAGATCACAACTTTGTTCTGGTTTACCTGCGGCAGTGAGCCATTGGCTTCGATAAGCTTGTTGAGCAGCACTTTTTTTTCATCCAGGCCAAACCTGTTGCGCAGGAACTGGTCGAGGACGTCGTTAGTGAATTGAAGGGCTTTGCTTATCATTTTGGTCAGGTGTTACACTTTCAGCCAGTAGTAACGCTTTTTCGGTCGTTATCTTCTGTATTGAAGTGATATAGTAAAAATATAGTTATATGCAGGCGAAGTCAAGGTTTGGGCGTGTACGTTGCGTATACAAAAGAGCCTGTTTTCCAAAGGGCGTAGACAAAGCGTAGACAGTTCAGGCTACCTGGCTTTCCGGCTCACCAACGTTTCTTAAATAGCTTCTCAGGTCCTGGTCTTTTGGCAACGACATTTTCTTTTTCAAACGATACTGATGCGTACGCACACTTTCCTGGTTAATGCACAGCAGATTCCTGATGTCGTCATTGCTCATGTTCATTTTCAGGTAACAACAGTACTTCAGATCGATGGGCGTTAAGAACGGGTACTTCTGCCCAAGCATCGTTAAAAACTGCGGGTCAGTCCTGGCAAAATATAATTTAAAATCGTCCCATATCTTGTTATTGTTGGCAGACATTCTGATCATGCTCACGATGGAACTGAGTTCACCTCTCGTTCTGTCATCTACTTTTGCAGACAGGTCTGCAATGCGTTCTTTTACTTTCGACAGTACTTCTACCTTCTGGTCCAGTTCCATAACATACCTGCTCAGATCACGCGTGTTGTTGTGCTGCAGCGCAGCGTCTGCAAAACTATGAGCGGCCTCGGGTACTGTTTTAAGCAGGAAAATTGAATTGATCCTCGAATTAAGGCACTCATCATTATTTATATGTTCCAGGGGATAGGTAAATACGATGTGGTTGCTGCTCCAGCGCAGTGTTTCGTTCTCGAATTTTTTGGTAATGCAAAGCACAGGTACCCCCGGTTTTTTTGCGAACGAATGAAGGT
>JBAVMD010000972.1:0-7591 GCA_049689695.1 Chitinophagaceae bacterium
TTCACAGGCTTGCCATCGTATTGAAGAAAACAAAGGCAATCGAGGTTCAATTCTTCCCTGCAAAGCGGGGTTTCATCAAAAGGGTTCAGGCTGATGCACCAGGTGCCTGTAGAGATCAGTATAAAAGGCTCGTGAAAGTTTACAAGATAAGGTATCAACGAAGCGGAACTGTCGTGCAGCCCCACGCCTACCATATAATTGTTGCCGGGAAAAACAGCAGGCATCACCATATCATAAGCTACCAGCGGCGCCAGCACCTGGTCAATGCCTTCTTTACTCACCCATGAATGATAATTATTGCGTTCGAAGTCCCACAGGTTGGTATGACATCCAATGCTCGTTATATCAGAACAGGCAATGCCTGTGATGAGATAGCTAACGTACTGCGGTAAATGCAATGCATAGCGGATGTGCTTGAACAGCTCTGGTCTTTCGTGTTTCAACCTATATATCTGCATTCCTGAGTTAAGGCTGCCGAGAACGGGCGAAGCTGATTGTACGGCGAATGCTTCCTCACCGCCATAAGTATCGTAAAATTTTTTCTTAAGTTCTTCCGGGTAAGGCTTCAGGTAATTGTAAAGCGGCGTGAGCGGGTTGCCATCGTCGTCGATGTACACCATGCTTGCCCCGTAGGTGGAAAAATTGATGGCCTTTACATCGTATTCTTTTTTGCGGAACACGGTGCGCAACGAGTCAAAAACAGAAAGGCGAAGGCTTTCAATGTTCTCGCAGGGATCACCATCTTCGTCAACGGTTTCTGTAAAGCGGGCGGAACGTTCATACACTATCTTATACTGCTGGTTAAAGAGAAACAGCTTTTTGTTGGTCTTGCCAACATCAATAACCGCAATGACAGGTATTGCTCGCATTTTTTATAAGCCGGTTGCAACAGTTTTTAATCCACGCTTCTTTATCAGGTCGTTCCTTGTTTTTAATTCGCGGAAAATGGCTACAGGTTCCAACGCACCACCGGCGCGCATCCTGGCCTCTGCCACCAGCGGGCGAACGTCTGTGCGATAAGCGCCCTGCAATATTTCCTGTGCTCTCACCACATCGTTCTGCTCTCTTGCATCGTCCAGCGCTTTTGCATCGATCAATAACGCCTGCGCATAAGCGATCTGGATAGCTTCCACAGATTGCAACAGGTCTTCCAGCGGATCTTTTATGTTGTGAGATGCATCTATCATCCAGCCAAGATCAGTGGTATGGCTCATTCCTTTCGCGTCCATGCCTTCTATCAATTCATTGAAGATGAGAAACAGTTGATATGGATTGATGCTGCCTACAGTGAGGTCATCATCGCCGTACTTGGAATCGTTGAAATGAAAACCCCCGAGTTTTCCTTCCATCAGCAGCAATGAAACGATCTGCTCGATGTTTGCATTGGGCAAATGGTGGCCGAGGTCAACAAGTGTATATGCTTTCGGTCCGAGCTTGCTGGCAAACAAATAAGATTGTCCCCAGTCTCCTACCGTCATCGAATAAAAATTTGGTTCAAAGGCTTTATACTCCACGAACATTTTCCATTTCTCAGGCAGCGCTTCATAAATTTCCTGCAGGCTTTCCAGCGTGCGCTGAAATGCTTTCCTGAAATTGAGCTGGCCGGGAAAAGAAGAACCATCTGCCAGCCAAACGGTGAGCGAGTCGGAACCCAGTTCAACACCCTGCTTTATTACTTCGAGATTATGTTCCACCGCTTGCTTGCGAACTGCTTTGTCTGCATGCTGCAGTGATCCGAACTTGTAGCTGTGCTGCTGATCTTTCTGGTCCTGGAAAGTGTTGGAGTTAACGGCATCGAAACGAAGGCCGTGTTGTGCTGCCAGCGCCTTGATAGAAGCGGTGTTTTCAGGAATGTCCCAGGGAATATGCAGTGAGATGGCGCCGCTGGAACGATTGAGGGCGTGCAGCAATCCCACATCTTCGATCTTTTCTTCCAGGTTGCGGGGTTCGCCGCCAATGGAAAATCTTCCGAAGCGTGTTCCTCCTGCGCCAAGGGCCCAGCTGGGAATGGCTACCTGGAAGTCGATGAGCTTTTGCAGAACAGATTCAACGTTTTTTACAGACGAGGCAACGTACTCAAACCTGCGCTTGTGGTCTGTAATGTTTTCGTTATTGAACTCTGTTATTTTGTATTGTTCAATTGGCATAGCAGTCGATTGAAATAAGTACTTTGATGATATTAAAGCTAAGAAAGGGAACGCGGATTATCAGGATCTTTTAGGATCAGTCAGGATTTGTTCGCAAACATTTGAAAGGCCAGGTAAAACGCAGCCACCGATCTTAATAAATCCTAAAAGATCCTGATGATCCGCGTTCCCTGTATTTGTTTTTATCTTACAAACGCATTAGCCACACCACCGTCAACATTCAGCACATTGCCTGTAGATTTATCCAGCAAACCGCCTACAAACGCAAAGCAGGCATTGGCAATATCATCCGGCAATATCACTTCGTTCAGCAGTGTTCTCTTTGCGTAAAAAGAAGGTAATTCTTCTATCGTAATGCCATACGCTTTTGCGCGACCGGCTGCCCACTCGCCTTCCCATATCTTGCTGTCGCTGATCACTGCATCAGGGTTCACCGTGTTCACGCGAATTTTATCTTTTCCTAACTCAGCCGCATTCAACCTGCTCAGGTGTATCTGCGCCGCTTTTGCAGAACCATAACCTGCATTGTTAGGGCCAGACACCAGGGCGTTCTTGCTTACAATGTTCAACACATCGCCGCCAAGGTCCTGCTTGCGCATCATAGCCACGCTTTCCTGTGTTACCAGGAATTGCCCTTTCACCAATACATCATACAAAAGGTCCCAGTCTTTTTCCGTATGATCTTCTATGGGTTTTGAAATAGAAAGCCCAGCGCAATTCACTACAATATCAACACCTCCAAACTGAAGCGCAGCAGTATCGAATGCTTTGCGGATGCTGTCTTTACGGGTCACATCCAGTGCCACCGAAGCGCAGCAGTCTTTATTATAGCTTTTTTGAAATTCTTTGAATGCGCCTGAAAGCCTTGTTTCGTCATTGTCGTTCAGAACAATGCAGGCACCTTCGGCAGCGAACTTTTTGGCGATAGCCTTGCCGATCCCACCCGCGCTTCCGGTAACCAGCGCGATCTTTCCCGTGAGCGATTTAGGCTTGGGAAGCCTTTGCAGTTTCGCTTCTTCCAGCAGCCAGTATTCAATATCGAATGCTTCCTGTCTTGGCAATGAAGTGTAAGAAGAAATGGCTTCCGCTCCGCGCATCACATTAATGGCGTTCACATAGAACTCACCAGCTATGCGGGCGGTGGATTTATCTTTCGCAAAAGTGAACATGCCTACTCCGGGATAAAGGATCACTACGGGATTTGCATCGCGTACGCCCGGGCTGTTAGCATGCTTGTGCTTTTCATAATAATCTTTGTACATGCGGCGGTAAGCTTCAAACTGTGGTTCCAGCTTTTGCTTTACTTCCGCTGCATTGGAAAGGTCTTCGTTGGCGGTAAGGCTCAGCACCAATGGACTGATTTTAGTGCGCAGGAAGTGATCAGGGCAACTGGTCCCCATCGGTGCCAGCTTTTCAAGATCATTGGAGTTTACGAACTCCAGCACTTTTTCATCATCGGTAAAATGACCGATCATTCTCGTTTGCGAAGAACAAAGACCGCGCAGCACGGGGGCCAGGGCAACTGCTTGTGACATACGCTCTTCTTTTGGCAAAGAACGCACCCTGCCCCCGCCAAAAACTGCCGGTTGCTTGCTATGAAACGATTGAATATATTCAGCGCATCGCTCTATTACTTCGAGCGAATTCATATAACATTCATAAGCCGTATCACCCCAGGTGAACAATCCATGCGAGCCGAGCATGATGCCGCGTATGCCGGGATTTTCTTCAAGGCAATCGCGCAGCTTCAGGCCAAGGTCAAAACCAGGGCGCTGCCAATCTACCCAACCAATGCTGCCATTGAACAGCTCCTGCGTAATGCGTTTGCCGTCTTTAGAAGCGGCAATAGCAATAGCGGCGTCGGGATGAAGGTGATCAATATGCCTGAAAGGCAAAAATCCATGAAGCGGGGTATCAATAGATGGCGCTTTTGAGTTGAGATCGAAAATGCAATGGTTGAACAGCTCCACCATTTCATCTTCGTATGCCAGGCCGCGGTAAACATTTGTAAGACTGCGAAGCCTGTTCACGTACAAGCCAGCGAGGCCGCTGCGGGTAAGTGTTCCGATGTCGCCGCCGGAACCTTTGATCCACATTACTTCGGTCTCTTCCCCGGTCAACGGGTCTTTTTCATACGTTTTACACGAGGTGTTTCCGCCCCCGTAGTTGGTCAGGCGAAGATCTGCACCCAGCAGGTTAGAACGGTAAAGCAGCAAAGCCACTTCGTCTCCTTCCATTGCGGCAGCTTTTGCGTCATCCCACAAATAGCTTACGTTTTTAAAAGTTGCTGTGACAGGCATATATTTTTTTTTGAGGATTTAGTTTTTTAAATAATTCCCATAGCCAACGATCATCACCGCAGCTATGATAGCGACTACCCCGAGCACGATGGTCAATCTCGTTTTACGGCTTACTCCCTTCCACTCCTTCAAAGCAAGTCCCCACATATTAGCTACCAATATGATGAAGGCCATGTGCAGTATCCACGAGCTGGCTCCGTTGCCAAGCTTGCTTTCTCCCATTCCGTAAAAGAAAAATTGCAGGAACCAGGTAGTTCCGGCCAGTGCCGAGAGCATATAGTTTTTTAATAGAGGCGTTTTGGAGTTGGTATAATCGCCGAAAGTTTTGTTGCGTGCATTCAATATCATGCACCAGATCAGGTTGGTGGTAAGTCCACCCCACAACACCACGATATAAATAACATTGTTCCTGTACAGGAATTCGCCTTCGCCGGGATTTGCGGCTGTCCATGCCTGGTTAGCCACATCGGCCATTGGCTTACCGGCTTCCAGTCCGAAATTGAAGCAGGCGCTCAGAACACCTGAAATAATAGACACCAGCAGGCCAAGCCCGAACTTGTATTCTGTTTTGATGAGTTGCGGGCTTCCCTGTGCAGCCTGTAACTTGACTTCCTTTTCCTTCATGGTCCCTGCCTTGCCGCAAAGAAAGATGCCCAGTATGCAAACGAGCAATCCGCCCAGCACGGTAAGTCCCCAGTTGGTACTTAGCATTAGACTGAGCGTATCTTTTCCTGCTTCAGGAAAGAAATCATAATAAGCTGATGGAATCAGGGCGCCGAACACCATACACAGACCCAGGATGATGCTGCTTCCCAGGGAGACACCCAGGTACCGCACGCCAAGACCGTAGGTAAGGCCACCGATTCCCCATAACAGTCCGAACAAATAAGTATAACATATAGTACTAACGGGGGTTTGCCGAATAATCTCAGTGAAGCCGGGAACGGTCAGATATGCAGCCAGGGGCGGCACAATAAGCCAGGAAAACAATCCGCCGATGATCCAGTAGCTCTCCCAGGCCCAGCCTTTTACTTTCTTATAAGGAATGTAAAAACTGCCCGAGGCAAAGCCTCCTATGAAATGGAAAATAACTCCAAGAATGACTTGCATATTCTATATGGCAACGTTAAGGTAATAAAAATAGAACTTAATGCCCCGCAGCTATCATGCACTATCATGTATTTGCGGCAAGGAACAAGGAACAAGGAACAAGGAACAAGGTTCAAGACGTGCTCCCTTGTGCCTTGTTCCTTGTATCTTGTACCTTGCCCCTCGCTTCTTACCAAGAATTTTTGGTAAACTTGGGGTTGAAACACGAGCGCCATAATGAAATCATCCCCATTTTATAAGCTGATCTATTTCGACGAATTTTCAGCTACCCCTAAATACCAGCAACTCGCCAACTCGATTGTAAAGGCTATAGAAGACGGAAAACTGCAGGTTGACGATGTGCTGCCTTCGATTAATGAATTAAGTTTTGAGTTTGAGATCTGTCGGGATACCGCAGAAAAAGGATATAAATATCTGAAGAACCAGGGTATCATAGGCTCTGTGCCGGGTAAAGGGTATTTTATCAGGAGCGTTGACGTAAACCGCACTACCAAGATATTCCTGATGTTCAACAAGCTGAGCCCACACAAAAAACTCATTTACGATTCACTGGTGAGCACGCTGGGCAAAGGGGCAACCATCGATTTCTACATTTATAATAATGACCTGGGGTTGTTCAAAAAGCTGTTGCAGAACAGCCAGACGGATTATAATTATTATGTGATCCTTCCGCATTTCATCGAGGGTGGCGATACGGCTCATCACATTATCAATACCATCGATAAACAAAAGCTGATCCTGCTGGATAAGATCATTCCCGGCGTATCGGGCAGTTTTGGTGCGGTATATGAAAATTTCGAGAAAGACATTTACGGCGCGCTGGAAGAATGCCTGCCGCATCTTGGCAAGTACCATACTCTAAAGCTCATCTTCCCGGAAAACAGCTATTATCCTGAAGAGATCGTCAAAGGCTTCACCAGTTTTTGCCAGCAGTATACTTTTAATTTCCGGGTGGTGCATGATATTTCTGAAGAACCGATCCACAAAGGCGAAGTGTTTATCAATCTTATGGACAACGACCTTGTTGTTTTGATCGAGCGCATCATCGAATCAAAACTTAAGGTTGGTAAAGACGTAGCCGTTATTTCTTATAATGAAACCCCTCTCAAAAAGATCATTCTCGACGGCATCACCACTATCTCCACAGATTTTGAAGCGATGGGCGCAGAGACTGCCAGGATCATACAGGAAAATACGTTGCGGCACGTGCATGTGCCGTTTAAGCTTACGTTGAGGGCATCATTGTAACCAAATCCCTAACAGCACAGGACAGTAATTCCACCCTATCTTGAGAACTTTCACGCATAAACGCTTGCTGCTATATTGATGCTTTCTCACAAACACTACAAGGCATTTCTGTTTGACCTGAATGGGACCATGATCAACGACATGTCCTACCACATCAATGCATGGTTTCGCATCCTGAATGATCTTGGGGCCAACATCAGCCACGAGCGCATGAAAGAAGAATGTTATGGCAAGAACGATGAGCTGCTGGAACGCATGTTCCCCGGCCGTTTTTCAGCAGACGAAAAGCGCCGCATGAGCTATGAAAAAGAAACCCAGTACCAGGAAGAGTTCAGACCGCATTTGAAGTTGATCGATGGACTTGATGAACTGTTGCGTAAAACGCATGAGCATGGCATTAAGATTGCCATCGGCTCTGCCGCAATAATGTATAATATCGATTTTGTACTGGATGGCCTTGCTATTAGAAAATATATAGATGCTATTGTGAGCGCAGACGATGTGGAGAACAGCAAGCCGCATCCTGAAACATTCCTGAAATGCTCACAGGCGCTGGATATTCCTGTTGCCGATTGCCTTGTATTTGAAGACGCCCCTAAGGGTGCGGAAGCAGCGCAGAATGCAGGCATGGATTGCGTGATCATTACTACCTTGCACGAACCAGAAGATTTTTCGCAATACAAGAACGTGACCGGTTTTATTCATGATTTTAAAGATGTTCGTTTACAACAACTGCTATGAGCGGCAATAAACAATTACAGGAAGGCCAGGCCTACGTTATAGGTG